>JAUWYD010000016.1 GCA_030616025.1 Chloroflexota bacterium | reverse complement strand
GTGCTGTTGGCCCTGACCACTGCTGCTATCGCCTACGTAGTCCTGGTCAGGGGCCCAGGGCCAGAACCGCCCATTCCCACGCCCACGCCTGAAGCCAAGGTCCCAGCCGTGATCGCAGTCCAGGATATTCCTGCCTACAGCGACATCGCTGCTGAGGCTGTGGGAACTCAAGATATCGGGGAGTCCAAACTGACCAACCACCTGCTGGCTCCTGAGGCGGTGGTCGGACGGAGAGCCGCTAGGACGATTCTACGTGGCTCCTTCATCATGTCAGACTGGATAGTTGACCCTCAGGCCGTGGTCCAGGAAGGGAAAAATGCCTCCCTGAACATCACTCCGGATAGGGAAGGACGGAGCAGGGTGGCAATGGCCTTTGAGACGACAGAGCTGCGCGGGGTCGCCGGAGCGATCCAGAACGGCGACTTCGTCGATATTCTCATTTCCTACCAACTCTTAGACACGGAGCAGGAGGTGCCTGAGCCGGTCGGTCCCGCGGTCGAGGGGTGTCCCGTGCCATGCCCAGAGGCAACCGGTATCCTAGTGGCTCAGCTGCTGTTGCAGGAAGTGGAGGTCTATCGCGTGGGACCCTGGCTCATCCCGACTCCCACCCCAGCCTCAGAAGGGGAAGAGGAGGAGGAGGAGGCTGGGGAAGCACAACCACAACCCATCCGGAGCAGGACGCTGACGCTGCTCTTGACGCAACAGGACGCCCTGGTTCTGAAGTTCGCGCGCGAGAGTGGCGCTTCGATAGATCTAGTGCTGCGCGGCCGGGACGACCATGAGCAGGTGCGCACGGAAACCGTCAGCCTTCCGTACCTCGTGGCGCGTTTTGAGATCACGGTGCCCCCAGCACCATTGAGGTACATCACAGCGCCGAAGGGTGAGTAGTCAGGTCAACCGTACGCCGATAGATTGACGTCGTTTCTGACAGCGAGATGACCCTGATGATCGAACAAGTGGAGACAAAGATACACGTTCTGATAGTGGATGACATCCCCGAGACGAGGGAGAACGTTCGCAAGTTGCTCTACTTCGAGAAAGACATCGAGGTAGTGGGTGCTGCGGCGAGTGGACACGAAGGCATCGAAATGGCGAGGGATCTGCGGCCGGACATAGTCCTTATGGACATCAACATGCCAGACATAGATGGCATCTCCGCGACTGAGTCCATCTCCCAGTCGGTGCCAGAGGTTCAGATAATCATGATGTCGGTGCAAGGCGAGACAGACTACTTGCGTCGCTCGATGCTTGCCGGAGCCAGGGAATTCCTGGTAAAGCCATTTTCTGCCGACGAACTGACAGCGAGCATTCGTCGTGTCCACCAGTTGAAGCCCAAAGCGGCACCAGTTCAGCCAGAGTTACTGCGTCCGCAACGGGTGCCGTCCAGGCCAGGTCAAGAGGCCGAGATCGGGGTGAGGGAAGGTGAGATCGTCGCCGTCTACAGCCCCAAGGGTGGAACCGGTTGCAGCACCATAGCCACCAACCTGGCCCTCGCTCTCAAGGAGAAGGAAGAAAGAGTGGTCCTTGTGGATGGTGATCTACAGTTCGGAGACGTAGCGGTACTCCTGAACCTGCAAGCCAGCAGGACCATCAGTGATCTCGTCCCTGCCATAGACACTCTCGACGCGGACCTCATGTCGGACGTCCTACTGGCTCACCCCTCAGGCATGAAGACCTTGCTGGCCCCGCCGAGGCCCGATGTGGCGGAAATGGTCACCGCAGACATTATGAGGGAGATTCTCAAGAATCTCATGCTGCTCAATGACTATACCATCGTCGACACCGCGTCCTATTTGGATGACGTTGTCCTGACCATACTGGAGATCTCCGACTGGATTCTTCTGGTGATGACTCCAGACATACCAACCATAAAGAGCGTGAGACTGTTTCTTGAAGCGCTGGATGCCCTGGACTACATCGCCAAGACCAGGCTGATCGTGAACAAGACTAGCCGCAAGGACGGCATAACCGAAAAGGATATCGCGAGCCATATCAAACACTCTGTTTGGGCTACCGTGCCCAGGGATAACGGCACCGTCACTGCTGCCGCCAACCAAGGGATACCCGTGGTCATCAGCAGCCACAAGTCCGCCGTTGCCAAGAACCTAACACAAGTAGCCGAGCTGTTGCGGGCAGAGACCGCGAAGGAGGCAGAAAGGCCCCGCGATAGGGCGGCTAAGCTGGCCGCAGGGACTGCGTCTGAAAAACTGCTAGGCCGCATATTCGGCTAGCTGATGGACGCGACGCGACAGATGATGAGGCCAAGGAGGCGAACCTAAATGTCCCTTCTGAAACGGATAGAGAAAACCCAAGAGCCTGACAATGAAATCCGCACCACGAAGCTGGATGAGCTGAGATTGAAACGTCGGCCTGCCAGACCTGCCCGAGACACTTTCTCCGAGTTGAAGAACCGGGTGCAGAAGAAAGTCATTGCCGAACTGGATCCGCGGATGGACCTGTCCCTGACGGCCGAGGTACGTGATGTCATTGAACAGATGTTCAGTACTGTATTGGCCGAGGAGAACGCCATCCTCAGCCGCACCGAACGGAATGTCCTTCTTGAACAGATCGTGGCGGAGATCATGGGGCTCGGTCCCCTTGAACCGCTGCTCAACGATGAAACGATTACCGAGATCATGGTCAACGGTGCTAACAAGATATACGTCGAGCGCGAAGGGAAGATCGAGAAGACGTCGTACAAGTTTGAGAGCGACGAGCATGTGATGCGCATCGTAGACCGGATCGTAGCCCCTCTGGGGCGCCGAGTCGATGAGAGTCAACCCTACGTGGACGCGCGCCTGCCCGATGGGTCGCGTGTCAACGTGATCATTCCACCGCTCGCCATCCAGGGGCCGATCATCACCATCCGACTGTTCTCCAAGGTACCGTACAGCATGGAAGACCTGATAGGCTTTGGAACGTTGACGCCTGAGATTGCTGAGTTCTTGGAAATCTGTGTCAAGGCGAGACTCAACGTCCTCATCTCAGGCGGTACGGGCTCTGGTAAGACGACTACTCTCAACGTGCTTTCCGGCTATATCCCCAACGATGAACGGATCCTCACTATCGAGAATGCCGCGGAACTCCAGTTGCAGCAGGAACACGTCATATCGCTGGAATCTCGGATGCCCAACATCGAGGGCAAAGGTGAGGTCACAATTCGAGAGCTCGTGGTGAACTCACTGCGAATGCGGCCTGATCGGATAGTGGTGGGTGAGGTGCGTTCTGGTGAGGCCTTGGACATGTTGCAGGCCATGAACACTGGCCACGATGGCAGTCTCACCACCTGCCACTCCAATAGCCCTCGCGATACGCTGGCTCGCCTGGAGACCATGGTTCTTATGGCGGGCACGGATCTCCCCCACCGGGCTATCCGCGAGCAAATCTCGGCCGCCCTTCACCTCATTGTCCACCAGGAACGTCTCAGGGATGGCTCGCGTAGGTTAGTCAGCATCACCGAAGTGCAAGGCATGGAAGGTAACGTCATCGTGCTGCAGGACCTGTTCAGCTTCGAACAAACAGGTTTCGACGATGGACGCATAGTGGGCTATTTGCGCCCCACAGGAGTTCGACCCAAGTTCACGGAGCTTATCGACGCGGCAGGCTATCATCTGGATGCTGAGATCTTTGGCTACGATCAGCGAGGCCGCTTCAGGGGATAGAGGGAGGTATCTCAATTGGACCCCATGGTCATAGTCTTGCCTCTGCTGGCCGGAGGTTCTATTCTGACTCTTTTCCTGGGGTTGTCGCGGGTCATTCGTTCCCGCTCGCGGGTCATCACTCGCCTGGGAGATGTGACGGCCGCTGTATCTGAAGAGGCACCAAAGAAGCGCGAAAAGGGCGAGCGACCGGTCCCAGAAGTGGTGGTGAGTTTGGATCGTGCCCTCGCCCGGCAGAGCTTCGCCAAGAAGGTAGCCACAGATCTAGCGCGGGCCAATTTGAAGCTGACTGTGGCCGAGTTCGTGCTGGTGACTCTGGGGATTGTGGCTGCCGGCATGTTATTGGGCGCCTATCTAGTGCGAGAACTCTGGATCGTAGGGGCCGTCGCCGGTGCAGTGTTGGGCTTCATCGCCCCCGGCTTCTTTCTGAGACTGAGGCAGGGCAAACGCCTCAGTGCCTTCGACGATCAGCTAGGTGATACAATCACGCTGCTGGCGAACTCCCTGCGCTCCGGCTACAGCCTCTTGCAGTCTATGGAAATGGTGGCGAGAGAGTTGCCTCCCCCGATGTCTGAGGAGTTTGAACGGGTGACCCGAGAAATCGGGTTGGGTTTGTCCAATCAGGACGCGCTGAAGAACCTCCTCAGGCGCATCACCAGCGACGATCTGGACATGATGATAACCGCAATCAACATCCACCACGAGGTGGGTGGGAATCTATCAGAGATCCTCGACACCATTGGACACACGATACGGGAGAGGGTGCGGATCAAGGGGGAAATCAGGACTCTGACCTCCATGGCCAGATACTCTGGCTACATTGTGACCGTACTGCCCGTGGCTGTAGCAGGGCTGCTGTTCGTCATGAGCCCTGAGTACATGTCCAAGCTGTGGCAAGATCCGTGCGGCATTCAAATGATCGGTGTTGCCGCAGTAGGCATGTTTGTGGGCTGGATTGTCATCCGCCGCATAGTGAATATCGAGGTGTGAGCCTTGCGATTCTGGAACATCTGAGGAGACGGAGGAGATGCCAGGCAATGCGTTGCCCCTGTTGATCGCTCTGGGCATTGGAGGAAGCATAATCATTGTCTTCGTGGGCTTGGCGACCCGACGGCGACCTGACGTCGTGGAGGAGCGTCTGGGTGAGTTCGGCACACGGGACATCATGACTTTGGAAGCAATCGAGCTGGCGGAACCCTTCTTGGAGCGGGTGATCAAACCCACGTTGCGGATGATTGCCAACATCTTCGCTCGCCTCGCTCCTCGGAGAAACATAGAGAACATCCAGCACAATCTGGACTTGGCCGGCAACCCCTACGGTTGGTCACCCGTTGAGTTCACGGGACTCAGACTGGTCGCAGCGGTCCTTTGCGCAGTGCTCGGTCTGGCTTTGGCGTTCGTTTCCCGCTCCCCGTTGCGGAACCAGATTCTGGTCACGGCCATCGCAGCCGCCTTCGGTTACTTCCTACCCACTATGTGGCTAACTATGAGGATTCGCAACCGGAAGGCAAACATTCTGAAGGCGCTGCCTGATGCTTTGGATCTTCTGACCATCAGCGTCGAAGCTGGCTTGGGCTTCGATGCTGCCATGGCCAAGGTGACCGAAAAGTGGGACAATGAGCTGAGCAGCGCCTTTACGCGCGTTCTCGTTGAGATTCAGATGGGGACCCTGCGGCGAATGGCGCTCCGATCGATGGCCAAGCGAGCCGAGGTTCCCGAGCTCACCAGCTTCGTGGCCGCCATAGTCCAGGCGGATCAGCTGGGTGTGAGCCTCGCCAGAGTGTTGCACATCCAGTCTGAGCAGATGCGCATCAGGCGCCGCCAGAGAGCAGAGGAACTGGCCCACACGGCCCCCGTCAAGATGATGATACCTTTGGTCTTCTTGATCTTTCCGGCCCTCTTTGTTGTTCTGCTAGGGCCATCTCTACCGACGCTTCTGAACGCATTCTCTGGGGGGGGCTTCTAGAGGCGCCTGCCCGAACTCGCTCCTTCGCTCGGAAGAAGAATCCGGCCGATTTGCCCTCGCAGAGGTCGGGAGAGATGGTGGAGCTACCCGCAGACTTCCCTAGGCGGCCAGCCCCATGGAGCACGTCCTTGGATCTACGACGGAGCTGGCAGGCAACGACTGAAGGTCTACTGAACCTGCTTTTCCCGTCTCGCTGCGTCAGCTGTCACCGGAGTGGCGGCTTGATATGCTCCGCATGCCAGGATGAAATTGAGTTCATCCGGCCGCCGCTGTGTCCCATGTGTGGGCAGGCAACTTCAGCACCTCGCCTCTGCCCCTCGTGCCGAAGAACTCCGCTGCAGATCCACGGGATACGCGCCGTGGCCTACCTTGAGGGGACGCTGAGAACGGCAATTCATCGTTTCAAGTACTCGAACATGCGTCCTTTGGCCGCTCCACTAGGCCAACTCGCAAGCGAATACCTGGCGCAGAATCACTTGCCCGCAGACGTCATCGTCCCTGTGCCTCTTCATCGCCAGCGCCTCAAAGAGCGGGGCTATAATCAAGCGGCCCTCGTGGCCAACGAGATACACAAGGCGCTTGACATTCCCTTGATGGACAATATCCTTATCCGGGTCAAGAGCACCATCCCTCAGGTGGGCTTGAACGCCCTCGAGAGACGAGAGAATGTAAAGAGAGCCTTCGACTGCACTCAGAGTGGCCTGAAGGGACGCAGTGTCCTGCTCGTGGATGACGTCTGTACCACAGGAGCCACGCTGGAGTCCTGCAGTGTCGCTTTGCGACGAGTCGGCGTCCGCCTGGTGTGGGGGCTCGTACTGGCCCGGGAAAGGTGGCACCAACCCTGAAAACGGATCATCTGAGACGGAGGATCAGGATATGGAGCTGACTATAACTGGCAAGAACATGGAGATAAGCGACAGAATACGTGAGTACGTTGACAAGAAGGCAGGCAGGCTAGATCGGTATCTGCGTGGTATTGATGACGCGTCGCTGGAACTAACTCGCCAGAGCGCGAAGAGCGCGGAAGATCGGCACATAGCGCAGCTTACCGTCCGGGTAAGGGGCACCATCTTGCGCGCTGAAGAACGGGCGGCAGACGTGTTCACAGCCTTCGACGCCGTAATGGACAAGATGTATCGCCAAATCATACGCTATAAGACGAGAAGGCGTGGGCGAGGGCGCGCGCAACGAGGAGAACTCCAACCACCCATCGAGGAGTACGAGGAGGAAGCGCCAAGGCAGATTGTCAGGAGCAAGCGTTTCGTCGTTCTTCCTATGGATGAAGAGGAGGCTGCGGAGCAAATGGAGCTTCTGGGTCACGACTTCTTTCTCTTCCTCAGCGCCAGCACTGGGGAACTGAACATCATCTATAGGCGCTGGGATGGCAACTACGGTCTCATCGAGCCGGAGCTAGCGTGAGGATGGCAGCTAGGATCCTGTTCGTTTGCACGGGCAATTTCTGCCGGTCTCCCATGGCAGCGGCGATACTGAAGGACTTGTTGCAGGGGAACAGCAAGGATGAGCTGTACCAAGTGCGCTCCGCTGGAACTTGGACCCGGGATGGGTTGAGCGCTTCCCCTCTCACCCTTCAGGCCATGGAGGAACTGGGCCTTGACATCAGGGCTCACCGCACGCATCATCTGACTTCTCAGGACATGGATCAAGCAAGCCTGATCATCGTCATGACCCACGATCACAGGGAAGCATTGGCGGTGGAATTTCCTCAAGCCGAAGAGAAGGTCTGGCTTCTCAGCGAGATGGCGGACAAGAGCCATGACGTGGTTGACCCTTCTGGCAGCGACTCGTTGGACCTTCACCGGGAACGCGCCCAGGAAATCAAGCAGTTACTTCATGAAGGGTACTCACGTATTCTGCAACTCACAGGAGGCGACACCAGCTGAACACTTAGGCTCTTTGCAGACGCCAGAGCTTCCGGTATCTCACCATCTCGTAGTAGGCCATCAGCAAACTGAGAAGGAGTCCTCGCCAGCCGTCCTTGTACCCCTGCAACGTGAGATACCGCCAACGGAATTGACGCAAGGGTTGAAGGATGAAGTTGTGGGGCCTGGCGCGATGACCGCTCTCGAATAGCATGCGGGCTTCGAGATCAGTGTATCGGCCCTGCCTGACCCTGAAGTCTCGCACCGAGTCATAGTTGTAATGAATCAGCGGACTTTGGAGGTGACCCGCCTCACCGCCTAACTGAGCCGACTCGTGCACCGCACGCTGCTCATCGTAGCGTGCTCTACCTCGCCGCAAGAGGCGTAGTTGCTGGTCGGGAAACCAGCCGGCATGCCGGATCCATTTGCCAAATATGTGGTTCCTTCTTGGCACCCACCAGCCATCAACACCCGCTTGCTCTACGACACGCCGTGCCTCCTCCGCCAGTTCGGGAGTGACCCGTTCGTCAGCATCAACGAAGAACACCCATTCCTTGGTCGCCAATCGCAAAGCCGCGTTCCTCTGAGCTGAGTAGTTCACGAAGGACTGTTGACGGACCTCCGCCCCCTTGCTCCGAGCGATCTCCGCAGTCGCATCGTCGCTGAAGGAGTCGAGAACGAGTAGCTCGTCCGCCCATTGCAGAGTCTCCAGGCAATCCCCGATGTTCCTTTCCTCGTTCCTGGTGAGAACCACGACAGATATCTCCGCCATCAGTTCCCTTCCCTCGTGGACAGAGCAGCAGCGTGAGGTGTTCAGCCAAGTGATGTCACGATAGCAACCGAACCTGACGATATGCGTCCAAACGGTCCTCCAATGCGCCCCGATTCAGGCGACCTCGCCATAAGGCCCAACGATCCCGCAGGCCTCGGTATGTCAGGCCCAAGAGAACAAGCCAGCGAGCCACCCTCGCAAAGGACCGGCTGTAATGCTTCTCGTAGAGCCGATACCGGCTCTTGTGCAGTTCCACGAACATCCGGCTCTGAAACTGCTTGGCGCTCTGACCTACGTAGTGAACGATCTCAGCGCAGGGGAAGCAGAAGATCTGCCATCGTGCACTCTTCGTGCGTAGACACCAATCAATCTCTTCACAGTACATGAAGAAATCCTCGTCAAGCATACCAACCTCTTCGATGACCCTTCGTCGCACCATCAATCCCGCTCCCAAAGGATGATCAATCGGGAAAGGGTCCCCAGCGTCGTACAGAGCGCGGGGGTAGCGACCATTCAGGCGGGAACTTGTGAGTCGATGATTGATGGGGAAGAAGTCAAAGAAGATCATGGGCAAGGTGGGAAAAGTGAAAGCCGAGTGTTGAAAACGCCCATCTGGAAAGAGAAGCTTGGGTCCAACTACTCCCGCCTCAGCATGTTCTTCCAAAAACCTCACCATGCCTTCCAGGGCCCCCTCTGTGACCACCGTGTCAGGGTTAAGAAGCATCACGTGCCGTCCGATGCTCTGTCCCATGGCCTGGTTGTTGGCAGCGGCAAAACCACGGTTTTCTTCGTTGACGATAACACGCGCCTGGGGAAAAGAATCTTGCACCATGGCAGTGCTGCCATCTGCTGAGGCATTGTCAACCACAATCACCTCGTAATTCAACGGGGAACTCAAGGTCGAGAGGACTGAGCTCAGGCACCCGCGCAATAGCTCTCTAGTGTTGTAGTTGACGATGATAACGGAAAGGTCCATTTGGTGGCGCGGCACTCTCAGAAGCCAATCGAGATCTCGGTAGGGTCTTGACGATCATTGACTATGCGCACCTGCTCGTGAACGAGGCCTGCCCAATAGTAGGGGTTGAATTTCGGCGGTTCGTCGATGATCGTGATGTGGCCCACAACAGTGGCGCGTTGACCGGGAAGCAGATACAGATGTCTCTGACCGTCGACTATTCTCTCCTCCAGATCCTCGTCACTCCCCAGCTGCCAGCGATACGTATAGGGCCGCCCGTCCGTATTGCCCTCGAAATCAACGCCCACCCTGAATATCCCGGGCTCCTCGTAGAACCCCAGAGTGTTGAAATTCTCTCTGCTGGTGTAGGTAGTGCCCGAGGCGGGGCCCTTGGTACGGATGGCCACTCCCCCGACGTTCTCTACCGTGACCGTAAGGTGGAGGGTGCCGCCCAAGGGGACTACCGTGGGATAGAACTCCACTGTTTGGATCTCACCCAACGGAAGCCCTCCATCTTCGATGATCAGAGGCACCTCCTTCACCACAAGGTTGCCGGCCGGGTCAATCGCGACAGCCACGACGGTGTATTCGCCGTCTGGCGGTGGCGAAGCCCCAAGATCGATCCCTCCATCGTAGTCGTACTCCCACAGACCCGGCTCTAAGGCCACCTTGCTGGGGCTCTCTTCCAGGTCAAACTGTTCCTCGCCCCACCTCGTCTTGGGCAGTCCAACAGGATACCGGTCACCCTCCTCATCTCGAAGATAGACCTCCACCTCAGCCTGCTCCACAAGACGAAAACTGATGGCTATGCGGTCGTTTATGCCATCCTGGTTAGGGGTAAAAACCTGTGGAAAGACGGTGAAATCCTGAAGCTCGGATCCAGAACTGTCGGCATCTGTCACTATTAGTTGGCCCTCAGCCCTCTCAGTCCGCCCCGAGGCATCACCAGCGGCCTCGACCACCCAGGTGTATTGACCGTCTGGCAGCACCTGACCCTCGATGGCACCCCCGAAAAGGGCCTCGTATTCCCCCGGAGAGCGACGATTGCCGTCCCGAAAGCGGTATTCCCTCCCTTGGGCATCGACGAAGTAGATATATAGCCGACACTGACTAGAAATCTTGTAAGTAATCCTGGCCACATCGTCCACACCGTCGGCGTTGGGCGAAATGACCCGCGGCTGGACATCCACATCATAGACCAGTGGTGTCCCTCCCGCGCAGCCAACGATGAGAACCACAAATAGCAGCCACGTTCCCGCCAGTGAACACAATGCCCGACGCTTGCTCAAAGCTTGTACCTCCGTTTCACACTACTTTCTGCCAAACTCTCGCTGTAGCTGCTCAGCGCTCACGTGGAGGATGGTAGGGCGTCCATGAGGACAAGTACGAGGCAGTTTTGTCTCTTCCAGCTGCCGCACCAAGTCTCGCATCTGCTGCATGGAGAGTGTCTGTCCAGCCTGTACTGCCCCGTGGCAGGCCAAGTTGACGGTGACCATCTCCTGCCAGGAATCAACCCTATCCCTGTTGTCCGCTTCGT
>JAUWYD010000196.1 GCA_030616025.1 Chloroflexota bacterium | reverse complement strand
TGGTTCCTCCTCCACAGCCTTCCTTGAGATTGCGAAGGTGCACGCGTCATCGCCCCTCGCCACACATTCGGTCTCGACCGCGGTAAACTCTTGGCTGTCACTCAGCCACTGCAGCGCCTCCTGCAACACACCGGTGGTTCCGTGGCAGATGGGTCCATCTGAGCTGCTTCCCCAGCATTCGGGACACTGCTCAACCACAAAGACGATGTTCTCACCGTCCTCCTCGACATAGGCTGCCTGGTCGCTGATGTCGGAGAGGCTCTTGGCTAGGGTACTCAATCCAACCTTGACCTTCGCTCCCGGAGGCAACAGCTTGAACGCTGCGTCCGGCAGATCTGCCATCAGCCCTCCATCCGTAACGGCATACTCTAGAGTGGCCCTGCCTGCATGCTGGCATAACCCCTTGGCCCCTTGAGGTCCATAGACCTCCTGTACAGCCTGGTTGATTGCTGCGAAGTCTTCAAAACTGAACTCACGGTCAAGGCTGTCTGGTGGATAGTTGCCAATCAGATGTCCCAGTTTGGCCAGACGGAGAACCGCAGCCACCCCATTGCTGCCGATCACATCCTCGATCGCCACTAGATAGATGCGCGCCATCCCATTTGCATAATACCTTCGCTCGGCTTCATCTCCCACCACCAGATGACACCTCCACTACCAATACTGCAAACGGACTGTGGCCGCCCCCTAGATTGCGTACATGGTCAAGACAAGCTCCTGTGGCGGACCGCCGAACACCAAGCAAACAGGTGCTTGTCACACGATGTCGGCCAAGTCTTCTGCCGCACGCTTCATGTCGAGCAGCAGCAAGCCCAGCCTCGCGGTGCTGCGGGCCAGTACCGTGAGAACTGCCTCCTCGCCGACCGCCCTTAGGAGAACGTACCCGTTCTCTCCTCTGATGTAGACCTGTTCCAAGAAGCCGCGCCCCAACTCCCCTGCTATACGCTCCCCGAGAGAAAGCATAGCAGCTGACATGGCCGAAACGCGGTCCTCTTCCACTCCTGCGGGAAGGGATGAAGCCATGATCAAGCCGTCCAGGCTGACCACTGCCGAGGCCTCGATATCAGGAGTGCTCACCTGCAGATCCCTTAGGCGCTCCACCATCTGCACCGTCCTCGGTTTTGCCATCAGTCTTCCTCCTTAGGCAGGCCCTCCAGTGAATAGTTCGGCGGCCGGTCTGGCCATCCGATGCCATGACAGAATCCCCTCCGTAGGCTGTAAACCCGACAATGTGAGCCTGTCTCGAGCCCTACTCTTCGTGCGCGGAATCCAAGATCGAGTACAGCAGTTCCAAGAGGACATTCTTGACACTTTCTCGGTCAGTAGCCACACAAGACAGAACCTTTGTGTCCGAGGGGGCTCTCAGGGCAATGCGCAGATCGTCTGGCGGCCAAGCGTCTTCTTGATCCTGCTTGTTGGCGGCTATCACGTAGGGCGTCGGAGAATACCTACCGAAGCGATCCAGTATCGTCTTTGCCTCCCGGAAGGTCTCTGGCCGTGCACTATCCACCAGCACTACAAACCCCAGCATACCTTCAGAGAGTATGTCCCACATGAAGTCGAACCGCTTCTGACCAGGGGTGCCGAAAAGATGGAGCACCAATTCCTCATCCACAGTAATCCGACCAAAGTCCATCGCCACTGTGGTCTGATCCTTCACTACTCGTGACCCATCTGTGATCCTGCGCTCAGTAGAAACGACGTCTATCTCACTAATACTGCTGATGAACTCGGTCTTTCCAGCGCTGAAAGGACCACAGACGACCACTTTCACCGTCTCCATGTGGACACCCTGCCCCTTGCAAGATGCGAGATTGTCTCAGAACGACGAGAAGTCAATCTACATCCTTTTAACCCTATCGATGAGTCGAACAATCAAGCTGCGCTTCACTGGAGGTGGGGCGCTCACCGCATTGGACGCAGAGGCAAGTCTCTTTGGCCCCCCGGCCATCACCAAGTCGACAAGGCCCGCTGAGAGCAACCCGTATACGATCCTGCGTATCTTGAAGTCGCTCATCGAGTTGGTCTTGGCTATCTGTCTGATGGCGTTGCGCGGATTGATGAAGGAGATCACCCTCCACTCCTCCACCGTGAGGTTGATATCTTGAAGCCTGGCGTCTGGGCGCTCAGTGAACTTCAAAGCCATGTCAAGGTCCGGCAGCTCATTCTGCAGCATCTCATATTCCTTGACGCGCCGGCTGCCCTCCATTATGATGTTCTCAAGATTGATCGGAACGGTGATCACCCCGTTTGCGGGGAGCTTGTTCGGCTCGAAGCGAAAGCTCCCGTCAGTCCAGGTGAACAGAAGGTACACCACGTCCAGAGTGTGGGACCGAACACTCTTGACAATATCATCTTGGGTGACGTAGCCAGCGTTGATCAGCAGTAGCCCGAGTTCCTTGTCGGCGTTGGTCTTGGATCGAGCTCGAATGATGCGGGATTGCTCCTGGCTGATCTTGCCTGTCTTTTCCAGCATGCCGATCAATCCGGTATCCTGTCCATTCACAGAGGCGTATACGAGCTTCCCCTCTTTGAAACAGACGTCCGCCTTCTTACCCTTCTGCTCGATGGTCAAGGCACCTGTCTTGCGAGCGAGATTGACCAGGTTGAAAAGCTGAGTGACGTTGAAGTCTCTTAGGTTCCCTTTCAAGGCCATCTTGCGCCCCTCCCACGGGCCATCGGGATCAACTCATGCCATGCTCGTTCCAACACCTGCGGGACCCAGTCAGGCACCGTTTCTCAGATCACTCTTGACGCAGGTGGACTTTGCACACGACCAGTACAAACGGGTCAATATTATATACCCCCTTCAACCCGAAGTCAACTGACTGCGGAACAGAGTCGGGCATGGAGCTGGGCTAGAGATCACGAGGGATCTTGGCGGAACCTTGTTTGAGATGCCCTCATCCTTGAAAAGCGATCGCGAGGCACACCCACAAGAATGCTAAGCCCTGTTAATCATATCCAAATTTTAGTATAGTTTGTGCGCTCCTGTCAATAGGCTAAAGGTACCATCATTGACTTTCGAGCGCCAACAGCCTAGAATCAAAACGGGAGGAACAGCATCGTGGAATTGCAGCGAGAGCTCTGTGCGGAGTTGCTGAGCCAAATGTACAAGATCCGGTTTTTCGAGCAGACGGTGGATGACCTCTTCGCGAGAGGGCTGGTTCACGGGACCATGCACCTATCTATCGGCCAGGAGGCGTCAGCCGTGGGCAGCATCTCTGCCTTGCGGGTTGAGGACTACATTCTCAGCACCCATCGCGGACACGGCCATTGCATCGCCAAGGGGGCGGATATCAAACTGATGATGGCCGAGTTCATGGGCAAAGAGACGGGCTATTGCCGTGGTAGGGGTGGTTCCATGCACATCGCCGACATCAAGGGTAGAAACCTTGGGGCCAACGGCGTGGTCGGAGGAGGAATCCCTCTTGCGGTGGGAGTGGGCCTCAGCTTGAAGATGCAAGGACAGGACGAGATAGTTATGGGCTTCTTTGGCGACGGAGCAGCAAACCAAGGCTCATTCCACGAAGCCTTGAACATGGCTGCCATTTGGTCGTTGCCTGTGGTTTACGTTTGCGAGAACAACCAATACGGAATGTCTATGTCGACAAGAAGGGCATTCAAGATAG
The DNA here is from genome assembly GCA_030616025.1 of Chloroflexota bacterium. Lineage (GTDB taxonomy): Bacteria > Chloroflexota > Anaerolineae > UBA7937 > B3-Chlor > B3-Chlor. The sequence goes on along the minus strand of JAUWYD010000196.1, from coordinate 147 downwards.
AAAGGATTGCTCAGCGAGCAGCCAGCTATGGAATGCCGGGCGTGACCGTGGACGGGAACGACGTGCTAGAAGTGCATAAGGCGGCAAGCGAGGCGGTGGAAAGGGCAAGGGCCGGCGAAGGCCCGACGCTTCTGGAGTGCATCACAT
>JAUWYD010000381.1 GCA_030616025.1 Chloroflexota bacterium | reverse complement strand
ATCTCCTCGGGCGACAGATCCAACCTTCGGGCCAGGTCTTCTTGCGCGAGTTGCACGACCCGTTGGGCGCCGGGTGGCAATTCACTTTCCTCCTGCGAAGAAGTGGGTTCGGGAGTCATTGTTGCCTCCTCAGTCAGGGGGGTGCGTGTGGGACACGTCGTTGCGTGTTCTCTCTGGGGTTGAGCCGTGGCCGCGGGTGTCTCCTTGTGGGCAACCTTCTCGTCGACCTCCCTTTCATAGGTGTGGGTCGGGCTCGTAGCTGGCTCATCAGAGGGAGTGATGATCGTCGGTCTCCCACTGCATCCAGTCAACCATGCCGCAGCGAGTAATGCAAGAGCCATCCACCCGGTCAGACAGCGTCTCATTGGGTCTCACCTGTTCTTCTGGCTTTCTACCTACAAGACGCTCCCCATTTGCAGGAAGTTCCCGCCTTCGCGCCTCCCAAGTCACGCTCAGACCGCCTGGAAGTACTGAGCGAGCCTATCATGCGAATCTCTCTGCGATGTGCATGTGCTCCTCCGTGGTCGCAGTCACCTCCGCTCAAGAGAGGGCGGCTGATCGCGTGGGTTTGCGCTTCCCGTCGATTGGTGATAAGATCGGGCTGGACAAGAAGAGGAAGAAGAGCCTAGCGGTTCGAGCAAACCCGAGGCGTCAGCCAGGGTGTATAACGGCGCCTCGGCTAGAGAAAGTATAGCACGGGGGCCCGTCTGTAGCAACCAGCCGGGCTTTTTCGTTTGCTGAGGGGGGGCTGGCCTCCGCAGTCGTTGACCTTTGACTGACAGCGCTCTGCGGGAATAGCCAGATGGTCAGAGAAATCGACAATGCGGATCTGGCCGAGGGCGATTTGCCTCCGGCCAGCGCTGAATGGCATGAGATTGGCAGGTTTGCCTTGTCCTTCAATGGATATGAGCGATGGGGTTCTTTTAGGAAGTGTGCTGAGATCGCCAACCGAGGTGCAGAGCTTCATCGGACGGAGGGCGATCTACCCACCTCACTCACCGAACTCCGTACCTGCTTGTTCTTCGAGCAGAGGCGCTGGCGCCACTTTGGGTTTCACCCCAATGAACAAGGAATGGAGTACATCCGCGCGCTCGTCGAACGTATCCGTGAGAAGGTGCGTGCGGAGCATGACGACTGACGCAGCGGCGGAACCCGTGTTCACAACTACCGGATCAGAATAGGAGGGTTATCCGTGTTCAACCGAACAGCGTACGAGAACTCACGGCCGGATGGGATAGGTGTACTGGAGATATTGGATGGTGAGCGGCGAGAGGACCAGCCACGTCAGTTCGTGCCTCTCAAGCGGACGGAGCTGAGGGGAGAGATCACTGGGCCTCTCGGCTCGTTTCAGCTGACCCAGGTGTACGGGTATTCGAAGGAGCAGTTGGACAAGGTCCTGGAGGCCGCCTATCGCTTTCCGTTGCCGGGCGACGCCGCTGTGACGGGAGTCCGCGTTCAATTCGGCGACGTGGAGATTCACGCCGAGTTGAAGGAGCGTGAGGAGGCGGAGGAAGAGTACGAGAAGGCAAAGCAGGAGGGCAAGCAGGCTGCCCTGGCCACCCGCGAGTCGCCAGACGTCTTTACTCTGCAAGTCTCCGGCATCCAGCCGGACGAGGATGTGTCGGTGGAGACTTCCTATGTGCAGCTTGCCAGGGCGGAGGGGGATGCCTGGTCTCTGAGGGTGCCTCTGACTACTGCGCCACGCTACGTGCGCAGCGATGAGATGACCTCGCGCCCGGCTCACGGACAGCCGTTGCTCCTCCTCCGGGACCCGGGTCATCGGTTTGCCCTGGATGTGACGATACGT
>JAUWYD010000064.1 GCA_030616025.1 Chloroflexota bacterium | reverse complement strand
GGGCTGGGGAGCGGCAGGCACCTCCGGGCCTACCCCAGGTGGTATCGGCCCGCCGGGCTGTGCACGCCCAGTCATAACCGTTGGAGCCTCGACCGGTGAGGACACCAGTCTAGAGGCTTCGTCGAGAGGCCCCACCTCTGACGGCCGTGTCAAGCCGGATGTCCTTTTCCCCGGAGCGAGCATAGTTTCGTGCCGTGCCAGCAACGGGTCCCTCGGCAACGCTCTGAACCAGGGGTACACAGAGGCTACGGGCACCAGCATGGCGACACCCCACGCCTCAGGGGTTGCGGCGCTTCTCCTAGAGGCGGATCCAGGGTTGACACCGAGGGAGATCAAGCAATTGATAATGGGCGCGGCTGTTGACCTAGGTCTTGAAGAGAATAGTCAAGGAGCGGGCCGGGGGGACGCTTATGCCAGCCTCGGGTCTGTACCAGTTCCACAAGTTGGGCCAGCAAAGCGCGGTTGTTTGCTTCAAAGTGCGCCGCTGGCTACGGTTCTGGGCCGTGTCTGGGCTCAAGCACATCGCGACCCTCCCTGGGACTTATGTGGCTTGGGGAAGCTGTCATGTGATACAATACGCACATTGTGGGGCATGGTCACCAGAGATGGCGAGGGAGAACGCACTGTGGAATCAAGAGCTTGCTGGCGGTAGGCTTCCTTATGCTGCTGCCGTTCGTTGTGGCGTGTGAACGTCTAGGTGTGTTGCCGCCCCCAACGGCCACCATTGTGCCCTCACCTTCTCCAACTGCGACCCCTACGAGAACCGCCACCCCACAACCCACTGCCACCGCCACGGCTACTCCGACGCCCACACCGGAACCGACCACCACACCGAGGGGACATCTGGAGGCAGTGGTGATCCTTCACGGCCCCTCCCGCTTCTTGCAGGTTGATGAGGTGCTGGAGCAAAACGATGTGTCGTCAGTACCCGTCCACGCGTACGCAGAGGAACCGATCCCTGATCTTACAGGATATGACGCTGTCATTCTGGCCGGCGGTGAGTACGCACCCAGCCAGTTTGACACGCTTCCCTTTCTGCAGGAGGAACGAGTGCGCGTGATGGAGGCCATTAGCCAAGGTGTCCCCGTTCTTGGCATCTGTTTGGGACATCAGTTGCTGGCTCATTGGCTGGGGGGGCTGGTGGAGCGGAGCCCGCAGTTTGAGGTTGGTTGGCTGGAGGTTACCATAAACGAAGAAGGCCTCAGTGACCCTCTCCTGAAAGACCTCAATCAGTCATTCTACTCCTTTCTGTGGCATCGGGACCAAGTGACGAAGCTGCCGCCTGGAGGCGTTAATCTGGCTTCCTCGGACCTTTCTCCAATCCAAGTGTTTCGGTATCGCGATTTGCCCGTGTGGGGGATACAATCCAACCCGCAGTATGATCCTCCCCTGGCGGAAAGCGTGCTGCTAGGAGCCCCGTGGCTTGCCGACCTCGGTGTTGAAGCGGCCGAGATAGCGAGCAAGGGGTATCAGGTAGATGACGGCAGCCAGGGCCGCATCTTCAGCAACTTCTTCGCCTACGTCAGGCGTTGGTGAGTAGCGTGCAAAGCGGGCTGCTTTTGGCGGGTCTAGACACGCGGTCATAGGCACTGTGTCACAAGCGGTGTCAACGGGCCACGGGACATTCCGGCCACTCTCAGGAGTGGGGAGTTGAAAAGCGGGCAGCTTCCTGCTATAATATTGGAGTAGAGGGGGAGTGTCGGAACTGGCAGACGAGCGTGATTTAGGATCACGTGGAGCAATCCGTGTGGGTTCGAGTCCCACCTTCCCCATCAGAGTCTCGAACAAGCGGGTGTAGTTCAGCTGGTAGAACGTCTCCTTGCCAAGGAGAAGGTCGTGGGTTCGAATCCCATCGCCCGCTTTTCTTCATGCAAGCGGCTCGTACGGGTCACCATTCTTACTCGGCGGTTTACCAGATTCTCACTTTTTGTGTTATAATGGATTTGAGGAGGGTGAACCAAACACTTGGAAGTTACTACGAAGGAACTGGAGAACAGACAAGCTATCTTGACCGCAAAGGTCGAGGATGAGTGGCTGGATCCTTTTCTCAGGACCGGTTCCAGGCGCCTGGCGACCCGCTTTGAGATCCCGGGCTTCCGCAAAGGGAAGGCGCCGCACCAGGTAGTCGTACAGCGCATGGGCAAGGAGGCATTGGTCAGGGAGGTCATAGATGACCTGGGAAGAGCGGCGTATGACCAGGCCGTGGACAAGAGTGGCTTGGAGCCCATTCGGCTGGAAGACTTTGAGATTGCTGAGTGGGCCCCTCTCACGCTGCGAATGACGGTGTCGTTGAAGCCGATCATCGAGCTGGGTGACTATCGAAGCCGGCCTGTGGGATTGGAGGAGGTCGAGGTCAAGGACGAGGACGTAGAGGCGGTGTTGCGAGACCTCCAGGAGCGGTATGCTGAAGGGGTATCTGTGGACCGTCCGGCTGCGCTGGGTGATTTCGCGCTGCTGGATATGGAAGGGAGTTTGGGAGACAGGGTCGTACTGAAGCTGGAACAGCAGGAGTACGAACTGCGAGCCGATGCGGATTTCCCAGTTGGCGAGTTTGCTGAGAGGTTGGCAGGGATTCCCGCGGGGGAGCAGGCAAGCTTCGACTTGACGTTCCCTGATGACTACGAAGACGAGGATCTGGTGGGCCACGAGGTTACACTGCGAGTGCATCTTCATAGTCTACAGGAGAAGGTTCTTCCTGAGATAGATGACGAGCTGGCTAAGATGGTTGGCGGTCTTGGAAGCTTGGCAGAGTTGACGGAGAAGGTCAGAGAAGACCTCTACTTGCACCGTGACGCCGAACTCAAGGACCAACTAGCCGAGAAACTCTTGGAGTCGATAGCGGAGGAGGCACAAGTAGATTCTCCCCCCCTGTTCGTGGATGCAGAGCTGGAGACGATGGTGAGAATGCTCGTGCGCGATTTGCAGGAGCAGGGTTTTGCGCTGGAGGGATATCTAAAGACGTCGGGCAGGACTCTTGAGAATCTGCTGGATGAGTTTCGGCCCACTGCCGAGAAACGCGTGAGGGAATCCCTTGTCTTGGCGAAGTTGGTGGAGGTGGAAGACATCGAGGTAGAGGACGCGGAAGTCGAAGAAGATGTGGCCCGGATCACTGATGCGTTAGGCCAGGACACCCAGGGGCTACGAGACGCGCTACTGAGCAATGAGCACGTGAGAGAGGATATCCGCAACAGACTCTACGGGCGCAAGATTGTGGAACTCCTGGCAGAGCTCTCAAGTCTGCGTGAGGCGACTGAGGAGGCTTCGGTCGCGGCGCAGGGAGAAGAATATCAGTCGGAAGTTGAGGATAAGCCGGTTTCCGTGGAGGAAGCCGCTTCGGAGTAGTAATGTACGTCTGGTTAGAGCTAGGAAACAGCTGAGACGGAGGTGAGGGCATGGCCAGCTTGATTCCAATGGTCATAGAGTCAACCGGCAGGGGGGAGCGGGCGTATGATATCTATTCTCTTCTTCTCAAAGAGAGGATCATTTTCTTGGGCACTCCCATTGACGACAGCGTAGCCAATCTATTGATAGCTCAATTGCTCTATCTTGAGCGGGAGGATCCGGACAAAGACATACATCTTTACATAAACAGTCCTGGCGGCCTTATCTATCCTGGTCTGGCCATATACGATACGCTACAGCTGATCAAGGTGCCAGTCTCGACTATCTGTGTGGGATCAACCGCGAGTCTGGCCACCGTTCTGCTGGCCGCGGGGTCACCAGGCAGGCGATATGGTTTGCCCAACTCTACGATACACATGCACCCGGCCGGCGGAGGGATTCGCGGCTATGCTCCCGATATTGAGATCCAAGCGCGTGAGTTGCTGCGGATGCAGACCAAGATCCACGAGATTCTATCCGAGCACACGGGACAGACCGTGGAGAAGATCGCTCAAGACTTTGACCGCGATTACTATATGGACGCTGAAAGCGGCGTGGAGTACGGCATCATTGACGAGGTATTGACGGGTCCCCCGAGCGAGGAGAAAGAGGGGCAATGACCAGTACGACTTCCGAGCAGCTGCATTCCTGCTCCTTTTGCAACAGGCCGCAGCATCAGGTTGGGCGTTTGATTGCCGGTCCAGGGTCGGTGAACATCTGTGACCAGTGTGTTGAGCTTTGCAGAGAGATCCTAGCGGAAGGGGAACCATGTGCCCCTCGCAGCCCGATGCCTGTGGGCAAGATACCACCTCCCAAGCAGATCTATGAACGACTGAACGAATATGTTATCGGGCAGGATCAGGCGAAGCGCGTGTTGTCAGTAGCGGTCTACAATCACTACAAGCGCGTGTTCGCGGGCTCGTTGGTAGACGACGTAGAGTTGCAGAAAACGAACATACTCTTGGTCGGCCCAACAGGATGCGGGAAGACGCTCCTGGCGGAGACGCTAGCCAGAATCCTGGATGTTCCGTTTACCATCGCAGATGCTACATCGTTGACCGAAGCTGGCTATGTGGGGGAGGACGTGGAGAACATCCTCCTCCGCTTGATCCAGGCTGCGGATTATGACCTTGCGCGGGCCGAGAAAGGAATCGTCTACATAGATGAGATAGACAAGACCGCGCGCAAAGCCGGCGACAATCCTTCGATAACTCGAGATGTCTCCGGGGAGGGTGTCCAACAAGCCTTGTTGAAGATTATCGAGGGTACGGTCGCCAATGTGCCACCACAGGGGGGAAGAAAACATCCCCACCAGGACTTTATCCAACTTGACACGGGAGACGTGCTCTTCATCTGTGGCGGTGCATTCGAAGGGTTGGATACCATAGTTGGTGAACGGGTAGGGGGTAGGAAGCCGATAGGCTTTAGGGACAGGGAAGCCCAGGGCAAGACAGAACTGAACTCAGCCGACTTCCTCCGCATGATCATAGCCGATGACCTGTTGAAGTATGGCCTCATACCGGAGTTTGTTGGTCGCTTGCCGATGGCTGTCAGTGTCGAGCCCTTGGACAAAGAGATGATGGTCCGAATACTGACCGAACCAAAGAATGCCATCGTGAAGCAGTTCAAGAAGCTATTGGCTCTGGACAACGTTGACTTGGTCTTCACCGAGGACGCCTTGGAGGCAGCGGCCGAGAAGGCCCTGGGGTACAACACCGGAGCGAGAGCCTTGCGGACCATCATTGAGCAAGTGCTTCTGGACACGATGTATGAGATACCTTCGTTGGGCAACGTTCGGAGGTGCGAAATCAGTAGGGAGGCGATTACCGGAGAAGCCAAGCCTGAGCTTACCTACTGGTCTGAGACAGCGTAGATGAGTGACGCAACCGGACATCAAGAACCCCCTGGAGTCGCAGGGGGTTCTTTTTTTGTCGGTTCTGCACACTGATGGGTGCAAGGAGCGATTCAATCACAACAACGCGCCTCCGTCCCGGTTGATAGAGGGCTGTCTCTACAGCAGATCTGTGGACGAGTATCCGTGGCCAGGTCTCGATACGCAGCAACCACCTGTCCTGCAACGATAGACCAACTGTACCGCTCAGATAGTTGGACCGCCTGTTGCCCCATGGTCCGACGCAGGTTCCCATCGGTCAGCAGTAGGCTCAGTTGATCTGCCAAGGCCCTTGGGTCATCGCTAGGCACGAGGAAGCCCGTCCGGCCGTCTCTCACCGTGAAGGTGAGCCCCCCCACCTTGGAAGCGATCACAGGCGTTCCACAAGCCATGGCCTCTAGCGCCACCATTCCGAATGACTCGTAGTGGGACGGAACGACGCACACCTCGGCGGCAGAGTAGTGATAGGGCAGTGTATCCTGGGCCCGTTTTCCGAGGAAGGTGACCACGTCAGCAATGCCCAGTGTCTCTCGCATTCTTTGCAGGCGTGATATCTCGCGATTCAGGGTGTCGGCATCCGCGTCTGGATCGCCCCCGATGATACATAGGCAGACTTCATCCCTAAGCTCATCCTTGTCTTTGAGTAGGAGCGCCATCGCTTCAATCAGCACATCTATCCCCTTCAGGGGTTCGATACGGCCCACGAAGAGCACCATTCTGTGACCCTGCGGCATTTCCAGGTAGGCCTTTGCCTCATCCCGTGGGATAGGGTGGAAGAGCTCCAAGTCGACTCCGCAGGGGATCACCTCGATCTTGGCTGGGTCGGCACCGTACAGCCAAATCATCTGGGCCTTCTCAAGAGGGTTAGCGGCGATCAGCCGGTCCGCGAAGCTCATAATCTCACGCTCGGTCTCGACACGCAGCTGGGTCTCTCGCTGTTCTTTGCTTCTCGCCACCTGGTTCTTCAGTTCTCCCAGGGTGTGGAACATCTGGATGACCGGGGTCTTCCAGTCCAATTGCAGCTGTTGAGCCACCAAGCCGGAGAGCCAGTAGTGGCTATGAACAAGGTCGTAGGCGATATTCTCTTTCCTTGCGAACTTCTTCAGGTTG
>JAUWYD010000314.1 GCA_030616025.1 Chloroflexota bacterium | reverse complement strand
GTCATTGACTTTCACCTGCACATCGTGGACCCTGCGAACCTACGACCCTGGGCGAGCGACTATCTTCAGAACTCCAGCGGCGAGGATATGGACTACCTGGGTCAGGTCATGGCCTCACCCGAGCTATTGGTCCAGATGTTGCACGATAGCGGCGTGGACTACGGAGTAGTCCTTACCGAAATCAGCCCCACCACCACTGGTGTCATCAGCAATGAGGCAGTAGCCGAGTTCTGCGATGGCCAAGAGGCCCTGATCCCTTTTGCAAACATCAACCCCTTCATGTCAGCGAATCCAGCCCGGGAGTTGGAACGCTGCGTCTTGGAAATGGGGTTCAAGGGATTGAAACTGTACCCTACCTATCAAGGCTTCTATGCTAATGATAACATGATCTACCCGCTCTATGCCAAGGCTCAGGAACTGGGGATCCCGGTGATGATTCACACCGGGTCATCCATCTTCACAGGCGCGCGCTTGAAGTATGGCGATCCCTTATGGATAGATGAGGTAGCTGTGGATTTCCCTGAGTTGCCGTTGATTCAGGTTCATAGCGGTAGAGGGTTCTGGTATCGTCGAGCCTTCTTTCTCGCGCGCCTGCATCGCAATGTGTACATGGAGATCGCCGGATTGCCGCCTCACAAGCTCCTGGACTATTTCCCGGAGTTGGAGAAGAACGCCGACAGAATCGTTTTTGGCTCCGATTGGCCGGGCCTGCGCAGCATCAAGGCCAATGTCGAGGCCATCAGGTCCTTGGCTATCAGTGAAGAGACAAAGGCCAAGATCCTGGGAGGAAACGCGGTTGGTCTGCTGGGTAACGCACTGCCTGACTAATGATGTCGACGTCAGGATTCGACGAACTGGACAGCTGAGGAGAAGTGCGGGCTCACAGCACGGGATAGGGAAAGAGCAGTATGCTGGAGTGGAAACCTAGACGCCTCCTGGGGGGTGGCATTGGCATCGGCGCTATGTTGGCCATACTCCTCCTGGATGGTCTGCTTCTCCGGATCTTGATAAACTCACCCATTTCCATAGCGTCCTTCGTTCTGGGGCTATTGATAGCCCTTTCGTTACCCTTGTTGGCCATCCTTGGGTTCCTGCTATACGGGTTGTTTAGCCTTCGATACTTGATGGGGCGAGACAGCTTGGTGATATCCTGGGCCAGGCGGCAGGAGATCATACCTTTGGCGGCTATCGAATCCATCACTTCCGTGGCGGACTTGGGCGAGAGAATCAAGGCCAGGGGTTTGTGCTGGCCAGGCCACTGTGTGGCTCGGGGACGCGACGACAGAGGCGCGGAAGTCCGCTTCTACTCAACCGGTCACCGCGCGCAAGAGCTAATGATCATCACCCCAGTCGTGGCCTTCGTCATCTCCCCCAGCAACCCAGCAGGCTTCCTTGCGGCTGTGCGGGCTCGGCGACGGCTGGGCCCTGCACAGGATTTGCAGCAGACGAGAACAGAACGCGGGCTGGTAGCCCTCCCCATCTGGCGCGACTGGAAGGCTCTTGGTCTAGCAGCGTCAGGAGTGGTGGCCAACGCTGGTCTTTTCGCCTACGTAACCTTCCGCTACCCTCATCTCCCTGAGCTCGTTCCTCTCCTGTTCGAGGCGGGGCAAGTCAGACTGATCGGGGCCAAAGAGGAGCTCTTCGAGCTACCGATCATAGGCCTCACCGTTCTTCTGGCGAACACCGCACTCGGATTCGCCGTCCATCGGTGGGAACGGCTCCTCACCTACTTTCTCGGCTCAATTGCTCTCTTGGCACAGATCCTCTTCTGGTCGGCCGTGATCAGCGTCATGCGTTGAAAGCTCCGTTGAGGATTTGCTCCTGTAGGGCTATTCGTGTGAGGCCGCAATGCGAACGCGCCTGAGGCGCTGGATCAACTGCGTGCGTCGTTTCTGGAGCAGTCGTTGATAGGGGGCCGAGGTGATGTGATCTGCGGTCATGATCAAGGCGTCTTCCCGGTTATCGGAGTAGTAGCGGGGCCGGCTCCCGACGACCTTGAAGCCATACTTGTGATATAAGCTTTGCGCGGTGAAGTTGGAGACTCTGACCTCCAGGGACATGAGGCGGGCATTCAACTGTATGGCTCGCTCGATGGCTGTTACCAGCAGCAACTGACCTAAGCCGTGCGCTCGATGCTTGGGATCCACCGCTATCGTGCTAATGTGCGCCTCGTCAGCAGCTATCCAGAAACCACAATACCCCACAACTGAGGGTCTCTGCGTCTTCGTGCCGTGCGTCCAGTGCTGCATCCATTGCATGAGGCCGGAGTCTCTCTCCTCAGCTTCCTCCTCAGACGCCTCAGGGGATCGCCTCCGAGCCACGAAGTAGTGGGCCAGGCGGTTCTGATTGACCTCGTATCGGTAGGCGCGGGGTGGCCAAGGGCTTGGAAAGCTGACCCGTTCAATCTCCACCACCTCGGCAATGTCTTGCACCCGCATAGGCTCCACAACATAGGGCAGATCTTGTCGGTCCATGAATTCAATCACCGGCAGCAGGATGGTG
>JAUWYD010000135.1 GCA_030616025.1 Chloroflexota bacterium | reverse complement strand
GTGGGGCAAGTCTGTCGTCGGATAGAGCCAGTCCCATCGGGGCCAAGTGCCGTAGGGATCGACCAGCTCAAAGGGCGTCACGCCGACCACCTCAGGCCAAGAAGCCCAGTAGTCTCGGAAGGCCCTCTTCATGTAGTGGGCTCGATTGTCCTCATTGATGGCGGAGTAACCTTCGAAGCGGAAGGTCCTGTCGTACAGTCCGTAGCCAGTCTCAGTCAGGATGACCTTGACACCACTACGTCCTCCGTAGGAGGCCAAAGCCCGTAGCTCCAACAGATAGCAGTCAATGGTGTACTGGGGATATCGAGCGTTACCGTTGTGGATGTTGTACCCCGGCGGGTGATTCAGCGGGTAGCAGTGGGATGCCCAGAGATCGAAGGATTGCGCAAAACCCGGCACCGCGACCAATTGCCTCGTGAAGGAGGCGTTTCCTGGTGTCAACGCGCCATTGAGCACCTGAATACGTGAATCCCCGATGCTACGTATCGCTGCGGCCACATCCACAAAGAAGTTGCCATACTCCCAGGCATCCGGCTCCCCACTCCATTCGAGCGGCAGGTCCGGTTCATTCCACACCTGAACGTACAGGGTGCGCCCATCCAGCCGTGGCAGACCTCGAACCACCCTCTTGTATGCTTGGGCGATTGAGGTGTAGTCTCCCGGGCTATCGGGCTCGGGTTTGAGCCAGTAGTCTCCTCCCCACTCGCCTTGGAGACGCACGATGGGCACCAAGTTGCGGTCGTAGGCACCATCTACGAAATACACTGAGCAAGGGCTGGGCCCTGCGGTCGATGCCGTTACTGGATAGAGAAGTTGGGTCACGTGACCACCTATGCCAGCCAGTTCCAGCGCCTTGTCCAGTTGGAAGTCAACGTAGGACTGAACGCACAGGTCCTGCACGAAAGTATGAATTCCGAAGAGATTGTCAAAGACGCCTGTGGCCGCATTTACGGAGAAAGGCCCCCACGTCAGATGTTGGCCATCCACACCTGGGTCGGTGGACGAGACTTCTTCGCCGTCCAGCTCCACCTCGGTGGAACCCGGCTGATAGCTGAACCCCTCTGGCAATGCGTGAGTGACGACCACTTGGGCCGCCTGGCCAAAGCCCCAATTGCTGAGGCTGATGCCATAGTTCACCGCACCTCCCACCTCGGCCATCGGTTGCGCTGCAGCGGCGAGGGTCAGCTCCGGAGACTGCGCTGCAAGGAGAGCCCTTCGCTGGACTAACGTGGTTACTGACAGCAATACCACCACACATAGAAGAAAGGCTCTGGCCCTTCCATGTGTCAACAGAGCACCGCCTTCGCGCACAACCGCATTGTGACTGGCGCCACTATGCGTCCTTGAAAGCCAACTCCCTGGTTTCGTCACTGGTCTCTCAAGCCTGCAGCTGCATGGATTCGCCCTCCAACTGCGCCGGTTCCATCGACGTCGCGGCGGGGAGCGAATGACGGGGCAGGCTTACCTTCAACTCAGCGGTCTTCTCCTCGAGTTCTCGTATCCTGCCACACTGCACGATTTTCATGATCTGAACTTGACAGTAAGGACTGTTATTGGCTATAATCAAGGGAGATACCCCCAGAGGGTATATCATATCAGGGACGCGTAAGGCTGTCAAGGAGGCACAGAGCTCGTCGGGAACATGGTTTACACCCTGCGATAATAGTGTGGCTCGCAAGCTCTGCAAGGGCAACACCCTCGTGCAGTTGGATCCAGGAGAAGTCCCGCTGATAGATTCCAGTCGTGGTTTTGACTGCCGCCGGTGCAATCTCGGCACAGCAAGCCAGCGTCCCAAATCGATGAGACCGTCCAGGAGGTCAGCATTCCATGCCCATCTATGAGTACCGATGTCAGGATTGCGGTGAGAAGTTCGAGAAATTCGTCCGTACGAGTAGCGACGGGACAGAACTGTCTTGCCCCAACTGCGGCAGCAAGCAAGCCGAGAAACTAATGTCCCTCTTCGGAACCTGTGGCTTCAGCACCACGCCCAACTTCGCGTCTTCAGCAAGCGACTCATGCCAGCCCAAGGGTTGAGGCATCTAGCGACACGAGGGCCGTCGGCTCTCAAGCGTATCATTCATCGAGAAAGGGAACGATGCAGGAGATCTCGCCTTCGGTGAGGAAAGAACTCCGAAACAGACTGCGTAGGATAGAAGGACAGGCGAGAGGCGTACAGAGAATGGCGGACCAAGGACGAAGTTGCCAGGAGATTCTACATCAGTTGCTGGCTATCCGCTCCGCCGCCCACCAGGCGAGTCTGATACTGGTAGAGAAGCACGCCTTGGAGTGCCTGCGCCACCCTGACCCGTCCATGTCACCGGAGGAAATCGTCAACGACGCAATCGGCGTCCTGGCCAAGATGCCCTACTGATGGACTATGCCCTCACCACAGGCAGACTGTGAAGGGCATGACGGACAATCAGCATGTCGGCATCCCGCCCGTGCTTGTTCTCCACGAAGTGCAGGGCTTCAAGCATATTTGCGGCCGGGATCATTTTCATCTCCTTGACCAGTCCAGGGTGCTCGGCCCCCACGATGATTACCTCACAATGCTGCAAGACCTTCGCCATGACGAAGGCGCGCTGCCCTCCCGCCGGGTAGCCACGCTTTCGGGCCTCGTCCACGATCTCCGTTGCATTTCGGGCTGATTTCACAATCTCGCGGAAACGTGTCTCACCCAAGCCTTGCCCCACCCCTTCTTGACAGCGGGCGGGGATGATCATCGTACCGCCCTCTTTGACTACCGGCTGGGGAGCAAAGAACAGGTACGTGGGGGCTCGTGAGGCTTGATAGAGGTTGATGTCCTTTGGATACCCCACCCCACCGATCACGACATCGAACTGGCGAGGAATCTCTACCTCATACAAGGTCCTGGCAGTCTCAACCAACCGCTTGAATGCCGCCTCCGGTTCCCCGGCCTCCACAGCCACCACACTGCCATCCTGATCCAGGACCACGTTCAGGATGAACCGCAGGCCCGCCCTCCCGGCTATTTCCGTCACCGCCTCATGAAACGGGTTGCCCTCGATTCTTCCCAGGCGAGTCCCGGGATGATCCAGCATCTGAGGGCCGTGCGTGACCTCTATTGTGCGCTCCCCCGCCGCCCCGATTGCTACCGTCTTCCGCCCACCGCTGTATCCTGCATAGAGATGAGGTTCCACAACGCCGGTGGCTAGGAGAAGATCGGCCTGGCATGCTTCCTGGCTCACCACCGCTGGAGTCCCGTTTGAAGTCTGTCCCAGGTCAACCAACCTGCTCGCGTCCAATGGGTCAGCATCCAGCACCTGATACCGGTTGACCACCTCCTCACCCAACTTAGCCAACTTTTCCTCGGCAGTTGTCGGGCGATGCATGCCTACCCCCACCAAGAGAGTGATCTCATCCTGCTTTACCCCGGCTGCACCAAGCTCTTCCAGCAGAAGCGGAACCAGTAGCCCATCCGGACACGGCCGCGTCATATCGGTCACCACGACGCACACTCGGTCGCCAGGACTCGCGAGTTCCCGCAAGGCGGTACACCCCGTGGGGTTTCGCAGCGCCAAACGTATGCTCCCCTGAACGTCCCTGAGAGTCGACACCCGGTCATGTTCGACCACGACCGCCTCCCTGAACCCCTCAGGCAGGGTGAGGACTAGCTCTCCCTTGCCGTAGGGCACACGATATTGCCGTCGTTCCATACCTGCCCCCCAGCGTGGCCTCCATCACCGGTATTATACCGTGAGTGCATATCGCTGTCGAACATGCAATCCCGCGGCCGATCCTTGAAAAACGAACCGTCGCAGGCCAGAATATCGCGCACTGACAGAAGTGTTCATGCAGAAGGTGCTGTGGAGCGAGAGATCTGCACGCGGGTGAGCGTCACGGAGTTCCTGTGAGGAGATCCTCAGGTGTCACACTTGCCGTTCCAGGAATGGGCGCCAGGTACTCGCGATGCGTGTTGGATCGTATGTGCTCGATCACCTCCGCTAGACTGTGCCGGCAACATCCGATCCTCTTGCCGACCCCACGCAACCAGGGGCGGCATCCGCCGTCTCGGACTGGTGCGCTGCGGCACTGCAAACCTCCTCACGCCCCACGTGAACGTCCGGTCACCGGCGGTCACGGCTGGATGACCTTGTGGGGCGGAGGAACTGCTCTGCTCGTGACTTGGTCAAATCCTTGGCGTTCCCGGGTCTTGCTCCTGGTCTCAACTCACTCGATACTCTCTGATCCGGGCATACTGCTCCCTCGACAGACCTGAGCCGCAAACAGGTATCTCTCCAGTGTGCTACGAATTTCGCAATCCGTGAGTCGAAATCCGTCCCCGAACTTGACATCGCTACGAAATTCGGATATACTGACAATGACCTGGAAAGCGGTCTCACATGAGCGAGGCACAAGAGAATTCTGGAACTGGACGAGATTGATCGGGCCATTGTCGCCCACCTCCAGTACGACGGACGGATGCCGTTCACCACTATCGCTGCCGAAGTTGGCATCTCTGAGGGGTCTGTGCGCCGTCGCGTCAAGCGACTGGTAGACAGCGAGGTACTCCAGATCGTCGGTGTCGTGGAGCCGCAGTACCTGGACTGGCGGGCGGCTGCAATGATCGGGGTCACCGTTCAGGTAGGACAGGTCGATGCCGTGGCCGATCAGATCGCCCATT
>JAUWYD010000102.1 GCA_030616025.1 Chloroflexota bacterium | reverse complement strand
CCTGTACTTGCCCAGGAGCGTTCCATCGGCATCGATGACCACAGCGGTGTTATAGTAGAGACCCGGGGCTTCCTCCTCGTAGAGAGGCAGAACGAGAACCATGGAGTGGCTCTTCGCCACCTCTTGCATCCGTTGCGTCGTAGGTCCGGGGATCGGCTCGAC
Organism: Chloroflexota bacterium; assembly: GCA_030616025.1. Taxonomy (GTDB): domain Bacteria; phylum Chloroflexota; class Anaerolineae; order UBA7937; family B3-Chlor; genus B3-Chlor. The sequence goes on along the minus strand of JAUWYD010000102.1, from coordinate 5,100 downwards.
GTGGCTGTACCACTTGGCGTCCTGTACCTGGCAGAAGTATGGGCTGGAGAATAGCTCCTGTAGGCACGTGATTTGCGAGCCTTCATTCGCGGCCTCTTCTATGAGCTCGACGTGCCTGGCGATGTTCTCCTCCTTGTCCGCGCTGCATGTAGTCTGTATCAGAGCACTCCGCACCATCATTTCAGCCTCCATCGGTCCCAGGATTAGCATCGTCCATTTTAGAACCAAGAGCTTGCTTTGTCAAGTGCCACGCGCGGATTCCCCGGAGCCGGTGTCGTTGGCTGAGCCCGGGTGGACCACTCCGACGCGATGGCTTCGAACGCGCTGGATTGGCACTCCAAGGTAGTGGCAATCGCACCTACCTGATGGGCAGTCAGCACCTAGGTCTCGGCGAGGTGCCGGCCGGGAGGCGGCTCCTACGGCCATGGGAAGCGCTCGAAGCGGTCCTTGTCTGCTTTGCAGATGGGGCACTTAAGGGGCGGTTGGGATCGGGCACACAGATAGCCGCAAACTTTGCAGCGCCACACGGGCATGCCGCTGCGCGTGAAGCCGACCAGTTCTTCCTCGTGTTCCTCGCCAACTGGTTCAGGCTCCGTGCCACGCCGCTCTGGCACCGGCTCAACCTCTTTCTGGGCCAGGGCTATCTCCTCGGAGACATAGAGGGCGCAGTAGCAGGCCCCATACTCGTCCAAGTCGGGGTCGCGGTAGTCGCAGGGACAGATGATGTCCAGGTCTTTCTCCCTGGTCCCCTCGGCCAGGCGACAGGGACAGGCCTGATAGCCATACCGCTCCTCATTGGTCAGCAGCCCCTCCATCAGATCCAGGACGAAATCCATGTCGGGATTGAGGAAGTAGCCCGCCGCCTCCGCCTCACTCTTCAACCGCTGACGCAAAGCCTGAGCTTCTTCTGAACTCATAGGCCCAGCACCTCCCGCAAGCGGCTTTCCACATAGCCGATGACGACCTGTGTATCGCCGTTCTGTACGACAACCGTGGGGAAACTCTTCCGGGGGTTATGCTGCTCCACCTCCGCCAGAGCGCGAACCTTATCGTTGCCGGTTAGCAGATCAACGTACTCGTATTCGTAGTCAACGTCGTTGGCATCCAGGAAGCGCTTGGTCTTTCTACACCAGCCACAGGTGCTCAGAGCGTACAGTTTCACCTTTCTCAGTTTCACAACCTCCTTGCTCAGATCTGCGTCTCTGACAGGGAAGTTCCTCGCCATCTCACTCCCCACTCATTCTATCATAAGTGGCAGGACGTTGCACCGGATGTGACTGAACGAGCTTGCCATCACCTGGGACTTACTATACAATCCTTCCAACTTCTTGTGCGATCATCGAGCAAACCCGAGTTGAGCTTGGATCCCACCATTTTCCGAGAGTATGACATCAGAGGTGTGGCCGGGGAGAACCTGGACCCTCAGGTCTGTACGCGCCTGGGTGCGGCCTATGGCAGCATGATTCAGGAGCAGGGCGGCAGAAGGATTGTGGTGGGTCGAGACGGCCGGGTCAGCTCCCCCGACTTCAGTCAGGGGCTTATCGCTGGGCTCCTGGGCACAGGCTGCGAGGTCATTGACGTCGGCGTGGTCACCACACCGATGGTCTATTTCGCGGTGAAGCATCTGGAGGCGGCCGGTGGAGTCGTGATCACCGCAAGTCACAACCCTGCCCAGTACAATGGTCTGAAGCTGCGCAAGGGCGCTCTCCCTTTCAGTGGCGAGGATATCCAGGCGCTGAGGCGATTGGCAGAAAGTGGCCCTTTCCTTGAGGGAAGGGGTCGTCTTGTCGGGGATTCTGGCATCGCCCAGGAATACGTGGAAGAGATCAAGCGGCGGGTGAAGGTGGAGAAGAGCTTCCGATTAGTCGTAGATGGTGGGAACGGCACCACCGGTCTGGTGGCGCCGGAGTTGTTCCGACAGATGGGATGCGACGTAAGGGAGCTGTATTGCGATCTGGATGGTCGCTTCCCGTATCATCTCCCGGATCCGAGTGACGAAGAGAACATGCGGGATCTCGTCGCCGCGGTGCAGGAATACGACGCCGATGTGGGCATTGCGTATGACGGGGATGGAGATCGCCTGGGTCTGGTGTCCGATGGCGCTGAGATCTTATCCGGTGACCTCATTCTTGCTGTGATTGCCGGGGAGATGCTGAAACGCGAGCCGGGAACGGTGGTCTTCGACCTGCTTTCCTCGCGCGCCCTGATAGATGTGATCGAGCGGGGTGGCGGAGTCCCCCGGATGGCTCCTACAGGCTACACCCGTGTGATGGACGAGGTAAGGAGAAGCAAGGCTCTGATCGGTGGCGAGGCCAGCGGGCACATCTTCTTCCAGGATGAGGTCTTTGACTTTGACGACGGGATCTTCGCTTCTGCCAAGGTTCTCGAAGCGCTGTCGAGCGCAGGGCGAAAGCTGTCCGACTTGGTGGGGGAGATCCCCCGCTACCACTCTGCGCCCGAGATCAAGCTTCCGTGCGCCGATGAACGCAAGTTCGCCGTCATGGACCGCATAAGGGAGTGCCTTGGTCAACGTTTCGAATTCGTGGACCTTGACGGTTTGCGCCTGGAGTTTGAGGATGGTTGGGCATCGGTGCGAGCCTCCCACACAAGCCCGAACATTGCGCTGGTGTTCGAGGCAAGGACTCCCGAGCGGCTGGAGCAGATCCAGGGTCTGATGATGAGGGAGTTAGCTGAGTGTTGTGCCGAGGAGATCTCATCAGGGGTGTTGAAATTCGAGATTTCCGCATGATCAGTTGGCGACGCGTGCGGGAACGCCGCTAGAAGCGTCTGCTTGTAGGTCTTGGGGCAAGTCTTCATGGCGATGGGTAGTATGAGAGAACGGTTGAGGAGCAGCAGAGTACTAAGGTTACTATTGCCCGGGTGGCACATCAAACGCTGGCTGCTGGCGCTCTTCTTCGGAATCTTGCTTCTGAGCCTGGGTCTTGCCTACGTGCTAGTCCACCTCTATCGCACGGCGCCGTTCCCCTCCTACGTCTACTACCTGACTTTGCAGTTCATCCCCCACGTGCAGCGAGGCATACTGCTGGGAACCGTTGGTGTAACTCTACTGGTAGTCTCGTTCATCAAGTTGAGTCATACTTTGATCGCCCCGTTTGTAGCCCACAAGACGAGGGATGAGAGCCTCGTTGACCTGGTGTATGACTACTATCACGGACCCACAGAGAGGTCGAAGGTCGTGGTATTCGCGGGCACGGAAGGGCTGTCCATGTTGTTGCGAATCGCCAAGGAGGTTCCCTGGCGGATAACCGGGGTTGTGCCCCCAGTGGGTAGCGGAACTGCTTTCGCCAAGCTGCGGCGAGGGCTTGGTACTTCGGGTGAGGAAGTGCTGTTTCCCACCACAGACAAGGTGCAGTTGTGCGCGAAGCTTGAAGATGGGCAGACCCTCGAAGGCGAATCGGCGATCCTTTCCAGACTGAATGATGCTCCCATCGACAAAGTGTGGCTACAATCCAGGACTGATGAGGGGCCTGAAACTCAAGTGGCGGCATCCCCTGAGGTGGTGGAGGCGCTTGAGTCGGCCGATGCTGTGGTCATCGGACCGGGCTCCTTGTACACCAACATCATCCCCGCCCTGCTGGTTCCCGAGATCAACGACGTTGTGAAGAGGACTTCGGCCAGGAAGATACTCGTGTGCAACATCATGACGCAGCCCGGCCTGACCGAGGGCTATACCGTCGCCGATCATGTGAGGGCTATTCAGAACAGCTGCGGATTCCGGCTGGACTACGTGCTGGTCAGCAGAACCGAAGAGATCACGGATTCGGTTCTGGCCAGGTACCGAAGCGTATCCGCTGAGCCTGTAGGATCTGTCCCGGTCGTCAAGGATGCCACCCAGATCATCTTGTTCGAGGATACGCCAGAGGAGCTAGTGCTGGTCGAAGGGGCGCTACTAATCGAGAGGGACTTGGTGCAGGAAGTGGTGGGGGAGGGCTCCAACGGTACAAAGAAAACCGTTCTCCGGCACGATCCGCTGAAGCTGACTGAGGCCGTTTCGGGGATTCTGCGAGACTATGCTTTCCAGGCTAAGCTGTCAGCCAGCCGAGCGGTGTTCAAAGAGTATGACATCCGAGGCGTGGCGGACGCTGATTTGACGACAGGGGCCATAGAGACTATCGGGAAAGCGTTCGGAACCTACATCCAAAGGAGCACTGGCCGGGACAAGGTGGTCGTCGGGAGGGATGTGCGCCTTTCTTCTGAGCGCTTCTTCGCCGCCGTCACCGAGGGGTTGCTCTCGACCGGCTGCCAGGTCGTCGACGTGGGCGTCGTCCCCACTCCTGCCCTTTCCTTTGCCTTGGACAGTGCATTCGCCGATGGGGCGGTGATGGTGACCGCGAGTCATAACCCTCCGGAGTTCAATGGTCTCAAGCTTCAGGTAGGCCCATATCCTCTCGCTGGGGAGGCGCTGCAGCACGTGGAGCGGCTGATTGCCAAGAATCAGTTTGAGATAGGCAAGGGATCAATGGAGGAGACGGATGTCATTCCCGAGTACCTAGGCTGCATTCGCGAGAGAGTACGACTCGATCGCAGACTCAAGGTGGTGGTTGATGGAGGCAACGGCACGGCTGGTATGCTTGGCAGTCACCTGATTGAGGAACTGGGATGCGAGGTCGTACGTCTCTACTGCGAGCCAGACGGCCGCTTTCCGAACCATGAGCCCGATCCGCTGGTCGAGGACAACATCCGTGATTTGAAGGCCATGGTCGTGAAGGAATCGGCCGATTTCGGAATCGGCTTCGACGGAGATGGAGATAGACTGGGCGTGGTTGACGAACGCGGAGTGATGGTTTTGCCCGACAAGTACGTGGCGCTCCTCGCCAGGGAGTTCTTGGATAGTGGGCCCGCCAAGGTGGTCTTGGATGTGCGATGCTCTCAAGCGTTGATAGATGACATTACGCGCCATGGGGGGATACCCCTCATGACCAGGTGTGGCAACGCATACATCCTGCAAAAGATGAGGCAGGAGAATGCGGTCCTGGGCGTGGAATTGAGTGGCCATATTTTCTTCAACGATCCACCTCTCAACTTCGACGATGCCCTGTTTGCAGCAGGGAAGCTTGCGGAGTATCTCTCCAAGATGGA
>JAUWYD010000083.1 GCA_030616025.1 Chloroflexota bacterium | reverse complement strand
AGTGGAGACGCCGTCTGGGCAGTCCTGTCACGGCGCTACACATGGGAGACATCGACGACGATGGCAGGGGCGAAGTAGTAGTAGGAACGGGGTCTGACAAGCCGCAGATCTGTTTGCTGAGTGATCTTGGAGAGGTAAGGTGGTGCTACCAGGCCGCGAAGAGCGTGTGGACTGTAACAGCTGCTGATGTCGACGACGACGGGTTGCTCGAACTCCTTGCCGGTGCCGATGATGGCACAGTCTCCATACTGGATGTCCATGGCCGGCTCGTGGGCAGGTATCGCACGGCACGGAGGGTTCACGGGCTCGTCGTCAATGACGTGGACGGCGACGGGCGGCAGGACGTAGTTGCCCGCTCGGGCAATGATGTCTACTTGCTGACTGTCGCCCCTAGAGAGGCTGTGCTTGGCGAGCCAGAGGAGAGTCCTGAGCTGGCCACTTTGCCAGGCTGGACTGGGACCCAACCCGGAGCGGTTGATAGCAGTGAGGAACTCATCGAGTTGGTTGCTGTGGGCGACATCATGCTTTCGCGCACCATCGAAGAACGAATGGATTTATTTGGGAGTGACTATCCCTTCCTGGGAACGGCGGACCTCATACGCAGCGCAGACATCGCGATCGGCAATCTGGAGTGTCCTCTGTCCGCGGTGGGCGAACCAATAGACAAGCGCTTCACCTTCCGAGCGCATCCACGGCACGCACCGGCGCTGGCTCAGGCGGGCTTCGACATACTGAGCTTGGCCAACAACCATCTTCTCGACTTCGGGAGGGAAGGTCTCGTCGAGACCATAGAGGCCTTGCAGAGACAGGGTTTGGATTGTGTGGGCGCGGGTCTCTCGTTTCAGGAAGCGCATCGTCCCCTGATCTGGCAAGGCAAAGGCAGGACGGTAGCTTTTCTTGCGTATGCAGCCAGCCGCTGGAAAGGTTCGTCCGAGGTGCCCACGGCTGAGTGGATCGCCTTCGCGGAATTGGCCACGATTCGCGAAGATGTGCGCCAGACGAGGGAGCAGGCAGATCTCGTGGTGGTGATCATGCACCTGGGCACGGAGTATCAAGGGTATCCCGACGACGAGCAGCTAGCGGTCTCGCGAGCGGCCATCGAAGCCGGCGCCAGCCTGGTCATCGGACATCATCCCCACGTGGTGCAGGGCACAGCATCGTATGGAGGCGGCTTCATCGCCTATAGCCTTGGCAACTTCGTCTTCGACATTGATACTGTGGAACGGGCGCGGGAAGGGGCGATATTGCGCGTCCTTCTTGGTGACGAGGGCGTCGAGGCGGCTGAGTTGATTCCGGTGCGCATTTTAGATGACGTACAGCCGCGCTTCCTGGCCGATGACGACGGCCTGCCTGTGGTCGAGAGGGTGTTCTAGTCCCAGCTGCAGGGGATGATCCAGGCCAATGTCGTTTGACCACGATTCGGGCTTGCACTAGAATATCGGCGGAGTGGTGCGGAGGTTGAGACATGGCCAGACTCGGCCAGGTGCTACGAGAGGCTCGAGAGACGAAGGGGTGTTCCTGGGACGAGATAGAGGAGGCCACGGGACTGTGGCCGGAGTATATTCGGGCCCTGGAGGGAGAGAACTACGGGAAGTTCACTAGCGTAGCCCATCTGAGGAGTTCTCTTCGGCTCTACGCTCGGTACCTTGGACTGAACGCCAAGCATGTGTTCGCTCTCTGGGAACAGACCATGGCCGCGGAGACCGATCGCCCCCGTGAGACACCGGCAGCCTCGGCTGGGTCTCAGTATCCGGCTGTCGTCACGATGTTGCTGGCTTCTATTGTCCTCCTGGTGCTGGCGTTTGCAGGAGTGTGTGGTTACCGGTGGCTGAGATCCTCCCGAATGCCGCCGATCATGCCTGGCGTAGTCGGACCAGGGGAGACGCCTCGTGCCCTGTCGCCTATGCCGACTCCTTCGCCCACGCCCTATCAACCTATCAGTAGCACAGCGTTACCTCGCTATACCATCACGGCTACGCTGGACTATGAAGGACATCATCTGGACGTGCAGGAACGGATAGACTATGCCAATCGCACCGGGGAGATCCTGCACGAGTTTGTGCTAAACGTGTTTCCAAATCACGAGCAAGGGGTCTTTACTCTGAAGGGTCTGAGCCTGGAGTTTGGTGTTGGCCCAGTGACCACTGCGCACACTCTGGAAGGGATGTCCCTGCGAGTCCCCCTGCCTCAGGAACTGGCGCCGGGGCAGGTAGCCACCCTATTTGTAGATTTCGCCTTGGATCTGCCGTACATAGATCCGGCTGCCAGCTTTACCATGGGCAGCCTAGGCTGGTCGGAGCGGGCGGTCGATGTGGGCCACTGGTATCCGGCCCTGGCCCCTCTTCTACCGGGAGAGGGCTGGTACACCTTCTCCTATCACTGGGTTGGGGACCCCTACGTGATAGACGAAGCCGACTACGAGATCGAGATCTGGGCTCCCGATGGGATAACAGTGGCAGGTGGCGGAAGCGAGGAACGGCAGGGTAATATCTGGCGTTATAGGGTTTCCCAGGCTCGCTCCTTCGCTTTCGCTGCCAGCGACCAATACGTTTCCCACAGCACGGAGATAGACGGCACCACCATCACCTCCTACTACTTTCCTGAGCATGAGAATGCTGGCGTGGCGGTCTCCCAATTCGCTGCTGAGGCCCTGCAGACCTACAGCGACCAGTTCGCTGTCCGCTATCCCTACGCCGCCTACAGGGTGGCGGAAACTGAGTTTGCGGGCGGGATGGAGTTCTCGGGTCTCTCATTCCTGGGGTCTCTGTGGTACGCCACCTATCCCGGCGGGGTACGGTCTCAGTTGGTGTCCCTGCTGGCGCACGAAGTATCTCACCAGTGGTGGTATGGCTTGGTGGGCAGTGATCAGGTGAGTGAGCCCTGGCTTGACGAATCCTTGGCCACATTCAGCGGGCTTCTCTTCTACAAACTGAGATATCCCGATGACCACGCGTGGGCCTGGGAGTTTGAAGTGTTCAACTGGCAACCCTCGGGACCGACAGATGGGGCCATTTATGATTTCAGCGATCAGGGCTCCTACATGAATGCGACATATCGCAGAGGCGCACTATTCCTGGCAGACCTCCGACACACCATGGGTAGTGAGGCATTCTACTCCTTCCTACGGGACTACTGTCAGAGCCAGAGCCATACACTGAGCACTGCCGAGGATTTCTTCCTCGTCTTGTCCAACCACACCGGCCAGGATCTTTCGGCCCTGCTGGAGGAGTATTTCACCCAGGGGCAAGGCGAGGGGCAATCGTGAGTTCGTTGGGCAGATGGTGCCTCTCACTACTTACGTCGTCATTGTTCATCGTACCTGCCATCGCAGGCTGCGTCAGTCGCGCGGCTTCTCTTCCAACCCAAGCCTTGGGTGGCACACCTGCGCCATCACCCACTTTCGCCACGGTTGAGGCTACAGCTACCGTCGTCCAAGCACCCACCGAAACGGCAGTGCCAGCCCGACGGGGTGAGGAGTTGCTGGGAGAATCGTGGCAGGGACGGCCGATAGTTGGTCACTGGTTTGGTGACGGACACCAGAAGGTGGTCCTCGTGGGGAACATACATGGAGGCACAGAGCAGAATACCCATCGTCTCGCATTGGAGATGATCGCTCATTTCGAGGAACACTTGGAGGAGGTACCACCTAGTGTGACGTTGTGGATCATCCCTACGGCCAACCCCGACGGTCTGGCCGATGGCACCAGACGCAACGCTCACGGTGTGGATCTGAACCGCAACGCAGATAACGATAGCGATTCCTGCAAGGAGAACGATTGGGTGAGCGACACACACACCACTGAGGGCATCATAGAGGGGGGTGGCGGCCCGTTTCCATTCTCCGAGGTGGAGACCAGATTGCTGCGTGATTTTCTTGCCGATGCGCGAGTAGCGATATTCTACCACAGCATTGCTGGCATGATCTTCGTCACCTCCTGTGCCGATCATCGCCCCTCGGCCGAGCTGGCTCGTCGCCTCTCAGATGCCACGGGGTATCCCTTTTCAGAGGAAGGGTGGGCTTCCTATCCTGTCACCGGTGCGATGGTCGACTATTTAGCCCATCAGGGCGTCGCCGCCGTGGAGGTGGAGCTCACCACCAAGGTGGACACAGAGTTCGATAGAAACCTCGCCGGGTTGACGGCCGTGATGGAGTCAGTGGACGAATAGTCCCTTCCTGGTGAGGCGGGCATCACATGATATGACCGATTCTGGGACGGATCTAATGGAACTCGTGCCTCAGGAGGATCTGCCAGAGGGTTACCGCTCGGGTTTCGTGGCCGTCATGGGCAAACCCAACGTTGGGAAATCCACCTTGATCAACGGGTATGTGGGCCAAAAGGTGGCGATCGTTTCCCCCAAGCCTCAGACTACCCGACGAAGGTTGCGAGGGATACTCACGCTGCCCGAAGCGCAGATTGTGTTCATTGATACGCCTGGCATCCATGATCCTCGTCACAAACTGGGAGAGTACATGGTGGCAACGGCGGTACGCGCCATTCCGGATGCGGACGTGGTGTTGTTCATGGTGGATGTATCTATCCTACCGGAGGACGAAGATCTGCAACTGGCTGGCCTGATCCGAGAACGAGCCGCCAGGCCCTGCATCCTGGTGATGAACAAGATTGACCTCCTCTCGCCAGATAAGGAGCAAGAACACAGGGAGGCGTACTTGGGGTTGGCGGACTGCGGAGAGTGGATCATGTTCTCCGCCACCGAGGGCATCAACCGCGAGGAGCTACTGGGGTTGCTCATCGACCGTCTGCCGCTGGGGCCACAGCTTTATCCACCCGACCAGATCACGGATCAGCCACTGCGTTTCATGGCTGCGGAGCTGGTGCGCGAGCAGGTCTTGCACCATCTATATCAAGAGGTGCCCCATTCGGTGGCTGTGGTGGTTGAGGAGTTTAATGAGCGGCGCAAGGACCTGACCTATATCGAGGTCACCGTTTATGTCGCCAAGGAGAGTCAGAAGGGGATCATCATCGGCGGGAGAGGGAAGATGCTGAAGCGGATAGGGGCGGCGGCGCGTGAGGAGATAGAGGGCCTACTGGGGACGAGGGTCTACCTAGAATTGTGGGTCAAGGTCCGCAAGCGATGGCCACGTGATGAGGCGGCGCTACGTCACCTGGGCTTCGTCCTGCCCAAGACGGGATGAGGGATCCGTTTCTGCGAGTGACCGACGCGTGCACGAACGGCGGCCCAGGCAAGGGGCAAAGCACGTGATACAACCCGGAGCCAGGGGGCCCGGCACGCTGAAGCATGGCGGTATGAGTAGACAGACAAGTGAGTCTGCCATGGAGTGATGGATGTGGCCCGCACGATTGCGGCTTGTGGACTGGACTGTACCGAATGCGATATTCGTCTAGCGGCAGACGATCCCGAAATTGCACAGGCCACTGCGGACTGGTTTGACCGGGAACTGGGCATAGAACTCAAGCTTGACGATATTCACTGTGAGGGTTGTAAGGGCGATCGAGCAAAGCATTGGTCTCCTGATTGCTGGATACTCAGTTGTTGCGTCGACGACAAGGCGTTGGAGTTCTGTTCTCAATGTGAGGATTTCTCCTGCCAGAAGCTCACCGAGTGGGCTGGGGGGAGCGAGAGATATAGCAATGCTTTGGAAAGACTGAAGAGGATGAAATGAACCGAGATGACGCTTGGCTATTGGTGAACGAGTTCACCGAGAATCAGAACTTGGTGCGGCATATGCTGGCGGTGGAGGCCGCGATGCGTGCCTATGCCGACAAGTACGGCGAGGACGAAGAGCTCTGGGGTATCGTGGGATTGATCCATGACTTCGACTATGAGCAGAATCCGGACCTGACGGTCGAGGGGCATCCCGTTACCGGCGCCAAGATACTGCGCGAAAAGGGCTGGCCGGAAGAGATAGTCAGAGCCGTTCTATCTCACGCCAGCGAATACACTG
>JAUWYD010000124.1 GCA_030616025.1 Chloroflexota bacterium | reverse complement strand
GCGGAAGACGGATCCTTTCGCTTGACGTCCCCTCGGGCATCAATGCCACGACAGGCGAAGCTCCAGGCCCGGTGGTGCGGCCAGATCGGACACTGACCCTCGCCCTGCCCAAGACCGGTCTGCACAGCGTGCCTGGGGACTTGTACCTGGGCGACATCGGTATCCCACCGGAGGTCTTCCACCGGCTTGGCCTGAACTTGGAGCCACTTTTCCGGAAAGGCCACTGCGTACGCCTCGTTTCTGTATGAGAAGGGGACGACATGCACTCGTTCGACCCGATGATCAGGATTTCCATGGGAGAGAAAACGTGACGGACCAGGCTGATTTGGACCGACAGTGCATCAACACCATCCGCTTTCTCGCCGTGGATGCTGTGGAAAAAGCAAGATCCGGTCATCCCGGCACCCCCGAGGTGATCCTCATAGGTACGGGATCGGAAGTCCACAATGCGCTGGAGGCGGGCAGGCACTTAGCAGCCGAAGGCGTCGTTGTGAGGGTGGTTTCCATGCCTAGCTGGGAGTTGTACGATCAGCAACCGGCTGACTACGGGCAGAGCGTGTTGCCGCCCAACGTAAGGAAGCGCGTGGCGGTGGAAGCTGGGATCACACTGGGCTGGGAGCGCTAGGTGGGATTGGACGGAGCAGTCGTTGGAATGCAGAGCTTTGGTGCGAGCGCCCCAGGTGAGGTTCTGTACGAGCAGTTCGGGATCACCGCCGACAACGCGATCGCCCACGCTAGAGCTCTTCTGAAGCGCTAGGCAAGGCAAAGGGAACAGACCTGATGGCGCGAGACTACAAGAGGATCGAGGATTACGGTCTCATCGGCAACTTGGCAACCTGTGTCCTCATCGGGCGGGATGGGTCTATTGACTGGTGCTGCTTCCCGCACATGGAATCCCCTAGTGTCTTTGCGGCCATTCTAGACGTTGAGAAAGGGGGCCATTTCAGCATCAAGCCTCGGGAATCGTCTCTCGGCCAGCAGACCTACGTCGATAGAACCAATGTCCTTCAGACCACATTCGAAACACCCTCCGGCGTGATCACCATCACGGACTTCATGCCCCTGACAGGGCATTCTGATCCTCAGCACCAAGCTATTCTGAGGAAAGTAGCCTGCCTGCAAGGGAGTGTGGACCTAGAGATAGAGTTCAAGCCTCGCTTTGACTACGCCCGCGCGGTGCCCTCGGTTGAACCAGCACTTGAGGGAGTGGTCGCCCCGTGGCAAGACCACGTCTTGTTTCTGCAGTCTCCCTATCCTCTGGAGGTCTACGGCGGGGAAGCCCGTGGCACTTTCACCATCAACGAGGACGAGAGCCATTGGTTCTCCCTTCGCTATGGCGACCGTGATCCCCTCAGCCCGGCTGAGTGTGAGAGTCTCCTGGACACGACGACGCAATTCTGGTCGGAGTGGGCGCATGACTGTCAACGAGACCGCTGTATCTTCCGTGGCCCGTGGCACGACCATGTCGTCCGCTCAGGATTGGTCTTGAAGCTGCTCACCCACCCACAAACCGGCGCCATCGCCGCCGCGCCCACGACCTCTCTACCGGAAGTGATCGGAGGCGTTCGCAATTGGGACTATCGCTTTGCCTGGATACGGGACGCGTCTTTCACTGTTCAAAGCCTTTACAGCTTGGGGCATGTGGAGGAGGCTCGACAATACTTCCGGTGGTTAAGTGGTCTATGCCGCGAGTTTGGAGACCATGAGAATCACCTCCACATCCAGGTCATGTACGGCCTACACGGAGAACTAGACCTTGAAGAACGCGAACTGGACCACCTGTCCGGCTACCGAGGTTCTGCTCCAGTGCGCATTGGCAATGCGGCAGCCCAGCAGATACAGCTCGATGTGTACGGCGAACTGATCAATGCTGTCTATGAGACTCGCGGCTATGGCGAGGAGACCTCGCAGGGAGACTGGCAATTCATCCGCAAGATCGCCAACACTGCGCGTGAGACATGGGACACAGAAGACTCGGGGATTTGGGAAGTGCGGGGCGGTCCAAGGCACTTCACCTACTCCAAGTTGATGTGCTGGGTGGCACTGGACCGCAGCATCAGAATGGCGGAAACAGTGGGATTCGATGCCCCCTTGGAGGAATGGAAGAGAACCGCTGCAGCCATTCGGCGGGCCATTCTGGAGCGTGGGTTCAGCCAGACACTCAACAGCTTCGTGCAAGCCCTCGACTCCGAGGTGTTGGACGCCACAAGCCTGCTGATCCCCGTCTTGGGGTTTCTGCCTCCCGATGATCCCCGGGTGCGGGGTACCATCGAGGCAACGCTCGACCACCTGACGGTCGACGGGCTGGTCTATCGCTACACAGGGGACGATGGGCTTCCGGGCAAGGAGGGGGCCTTTGTCCTTTGCACCTTCTGGCTCGTGGACGCTCTTGTAATGTCAGGACAACTGGGGAAGGCTGAGGAACTCTTGCTTGGGATCCTGGAACATGCAAGCCCTTTGGGACTCTTTGCTGAGGAAATCGACCCGGAATCGGGTGATCAACTGGGGAACTACCCTCAGGCTTTCAGCCATGTCGGTCTCATGAGCAGCGCCCTCCGCCTGGGCTGGGCGCTCGCGACGAAGCGCGCTGCTCAGGCCGGAAAGCAGAAGTAGATTGTGTGTGCCGCTGAGCAAGGACTTGGTCACGCGAGGCCAGTCGGGATTGGGCCGAATACGGTCGCCCATTCCGCCTCGCACGAGGAGAGTCCGGAATGACAAAACTACATGAACTTACTGGCCTTGGCCAAGCTATCTGGCTCGACTATGTCCGCCGTTCTTTCATCGAATCTGGGGATCTACAAGCCCTGGTTGACGACGGGCTTACCGGTGTTACCTCTAACCCCTCCATCTTCGAGAAGGCCATCGCTGGCAGCACCGACTACGACGACTCTTTGCACCGCCTGGTTGACGCGGGCAAAGACGCTGGGGAAATCTACGAGACGCTCGTGTTAGAAGACATCCAGCGTGCCGCCGACCTACTGAGGCCCGTCCACGAGCGCACCGGCGGCGCCGACGGCTACGTCAGTCTGGAAGTGAGCCCCAAGCTAGCCCACAACACGAAAGGCACCATCGCCGAGGCCCGACACCTCTTCGCTGCGTTGGACAGACCCAATGTGATGATCAAGGTACCGGCCACTCCCAGCGGCATTCCGGCCGTTGCGACGTTAATCGGCGACGGCATCAACATCAACGTCACGCTGATGTTCTCTGTATCTCAATACCAGGCTGTATCCGAGGCTTACATAATTGGGCTGGAAAGGCTGGCCGCCTCCGGAAGAGATGTGACCCAAGTGGCGTCGGTGGCTTCTTTCTTCGTCAGCCGTGTGGACACTGCCGTCGACCGAGCGCTGGAGAAGATAGGGAAGACCGCTCCCCAAGGCAAGATCGCCATCGCAAACGCGAAAGTCGCCTACGACCTTTTCCGAAAGACCTTCAGCGGCCCCCGTTGGGAGAGTCTAGCCAAGCTGGGCGCCCGTGTCCAGCGCCCCCTGTGGGCCAGCACCAGCACCAAAAATCCCCTGTACCCAGACACACTCTACGTGGACAACCTCATCGGGCCGGACACTGTCAATACACTTCCGCCCGCCACGCTGCAAGCCTTCCTTGACCACGGGATCGTGGCTCCGACTATTGAAGCTAATCTGAAGGAAGCTCGCGCCCAGTTGGAGCGCCTATCCGATCTCCAAATCGACTTCGATGCCATCACCCAGCAGTTGCTGGGCGACGGCGTGGAAGCCTTTGCCAAGTCCTTCGAGACCCTGATGGCTAGCATCACCGAAAAATGCCAACAGCTACGGGCTGGTTGGCGTCACCAGTCGGCCACCTTGGTCTCGTACCAACAAACTGTGGATTCCGCCTTGGCCGAGATGGCCGAGAAGCAGGTCGTCAAGCGCATCTGGGCCCACGATCACACCGTCTGGAAGCCGGAGCCAGCTGAAATACGCAACAGGCTAGGCTGGCTGCACACCGCTGAGGTGATGAGCGACAACGTCCACCGTCTGCAGGCGCTCACCGAGGCGGTCCACACCGATGGATATACGCACGCCTTGCTGCTGGGAATGGGGGGCTCCAGCCTGGCTCCAGAGGTCTTCCGCAAGGTCTTCGGAGTGGCCGAGGGCCATCTGGATTTGTCCGTGCTGGACAGCACCGACCCCGGAGCCGTCCTGGCCCACGCGGAAGACATCGATCCGACGCGCACCCTCTTCATCGTCGCCACCAAGTCGGGCACCACGGTGGAGACCTTGTCCTTGTTCAAGCTCTTCTACAACCGTGTGGCAGGTGCCGTCGGTCCCCACCGGACAGGTGAGCACTTTGTGGCCATCACTGATCCCGGCAGCCCACTGGCAGACCTGGCCAGCCAGCACACATTTCGCGCTACTTTCCTCAACGATCCAAACATCGGCGGGCGCTACTCGGCTCTTTCTCACTTCGGGCTTGTGCCCGCGGCGCTCGTGGGAGTAGACGTCCCTCGCCTCCTGGACCGCGCCCTGACGAGCGTCACTGCCTGCGAGGGATGCGTGGCAGTGGAAGACAATCCTGGCGCCTGGCTGGGCGCGATACTTGGGGAGTTGGCGAAAGCAGGGCGGGACAAGCTTACGCTCGTCGCCTCGCCGGCCATCGCCAGCTTCCGCAACTGGGTGGAACAACTCATCGCCGAGAGCACCGGCAAGGAGCAGCAAGGCATCCTGCCGGTGGTGGGAGAGCCACTGGGGCCGCCAGCGGTCTATGGGGACGACCGTCTCTTCGTCCACCTTCGGCTACAAGATGACGACAGCGACGACGCCTCACTGGCCGCTGTGGAGGAAGCTGGCTATCCAGTGGTCCGTCTGCACCTCCACACCCCTTACGATCTGGGCGGACAGCTCTTCCTCTGGGAGATGGCTACCGCGGTGGCTGGACATCGTCTGGACATCAATCCCTTCGACCAGCCC
>JAUWYD010000014.1 GCA_030616025.1 Chloroflexota bacterium | reverse complement strand
CGTAGCATGTTGTTGGCGGCACAGTAGCACCCGGGACCCTCGGGCCGGCCCATCGCCAGTAGATCGAACCCCTTTTCCTCAACCAGTGCGTGATAGATTCGCAGTTCGAGGTACTCAGGCTTGCTGATACCCGGCATGAATGTCCCAGAGCTAACTTGCTGCGAGGTCTCCTCGCGGATGTCGCCGACCGTTTCCTCAGTGGTGGTTCCGAGTGTGAGGTCGAGGTTTGTGCTGGGATCGGCATCAACGGCCAAAACCGATCCGCGGTTATCATCAATCAGATGTTTGATCAGCAGAGCTGACACCATGGTCTTGCCGGTGCCGCCCTTTCCGGCGACGGCTATTATCTTGCCCATCTTGTCTTTACTTCAGACTGTTCAGTTCCAGAGGTCGCGAAACGGGTTCCGACCGCGTTCATCATCATGTGCAAGGCGTGGCCGTCTGGATCAGGTTTCATCCCCGACTATCGTGAAACTACTCGTCACCTCGGCCACTCCTGAGAGCGTGGCACCAACTGAGCAGAACTTCTCCTCCGAGAGCTGGATTGCTTGTTCGACGGCCAGCTCCGATAGCTCAGTGCCGCGCAAAGCATACTCTAGTCGGATCTTTCGGAAAGCCCAGGGCGGATCAGGATCCTGTTCGCCGGTCACACTGATCTCCAGACCGGTCAGGTTCTGCCGTCGCTTCTTCAGAATAGAGACCACATCCAATCCAGTGCATCCTCCTAGCGCGAGCAGCAGCAATTCCGAAGGCTTCAGGCCGGTGGCGTTCTTTTCATCTTGGCTGGACATGATCAAGCTATGCTTGGTGCTATCGGTGCCCGCGAATTCTCCTTCTCCGATCCACTTGACCTTCGCTTGAGCCACCATATCCTCCATACTTCTTCGATCAGTCCTCCTGCTCTGCAGAAGACACAGTCAGAATAGGAACAGAGTACTATTGACTGGCGGTCCTGTGCAGATTAGAATTAGGATAGGGGAGGTTTCTCCTCTCTTTCCTCCTTAGTGAGAGACGAGGTGCTGGAACCTCGCCTCTCTTTTCGTCAGTTGGCAACTGTCATCTCTCGATGCGTGAGCCTCTCGGATAGTGGCTGGCGGAGGTTGGCGAACCGCGGCACCCTGCCGATGGTCGCACAGCCCCGGTTCGTAGCAACCTTGCTTGTCCTGGCGATTCTCTTCCTATCCTGCGTGGCACTGTGGACCAGAGTTGCATAGCCGTTTTAGGTGGTCAGCAGATCGAGCCTTCCGGAAGCCTGTGTGAGTAGAGAGGAGCACACTGGTCATCTTTGGCTCATCCGGCACGCCTCATGAACTGCTGGAGGGTCGGGGCCCCGTTTCTGTTCGAGGCGCAAATCCCTCACCGCGGCCGTCAAGGCTTGCTACCCCACCTTGTAGATCCTGTCATTCGGACGGGCCTTCTGTTCGAGTTTGACCGCTATCTCTTGACCAGCTTCAGCTTTCTCGATGGGCTCGTGCTCGAGTTGCATGGATTCTACGCTCTGCTGAAAATCCCGAGTGCCTCCCTTGATGCGAACCTCATCTCCCAATTGGAGTGGCCCGGTCAAGTCGATGACCGCCACCCCTATCTTGGAAAAGTAATTAGTAACTCTTCCGATCTCCTTCTCCGCCACTGCCAAACCCCTCCCTTCAACCTGTTTGCAGATGCTCAGCCTCGTTGGGAATCCAAAGAACGTTTGTGGGGGATTGCTTGACGCTTGCTGGGAACTTCATTGATCGCAACCTCTCCGATTTCTCAGGTGGACGCTCCCCGGGCCGGGCGGGCCTTTCGCCCGTGTGTCTCTGTTGCCCAGGTTCCTGCGAAATGGTGTCACGGAGTTCCCAGGTCCTCGACTGCCACGTCAACGTATTTGTCGCCTTCTTCGATGAGCATGATGGGAATACCGTCACGAATCGGATACTTGCGGCGACACTCATCGTTGCTGCACACCAGCCAGGTTTCCTTGACCAGTTCCACTTTGGCTTTGCAGGCCGGGCAAGCCAGAATGTCCAGCAAATCATCACTGATCATCTGTGTTTCTCTCCTCTCTCGTCTTCATAATTCTCCAACTTTCTTAGTATATCATAGGTCGAAGGCAAGCTCAAACGTGCGGCCGCGGTTTGCTTGTGGCGCTGCTATGTGATATGATATATTGGATTTGAGCAGAAAACACGCCTTCTGACCGAGCGGGGAGTGCCTGGCTTATCAACCGGTGGGTTGAAGAGGTTCCTGCCCGGGGCGAAGGGGGCGGAAGATCAAAACGAAAGAGGCGGTGGAAACATGGCAAGAGTAGAAATGAAGGAGTTGCTGGAAGCAGGTGTGCATTTCGGCCATCGTGTGAAACGATGGCATCCTAAGATGCGTTCCTTTATCTTCACCGAGCGCAACGGTATCCACATTATTGATATCCAGCAAACTGTGAAGAGGCTGGAGGCTACCGGGGAGTTGATCAGGGAGAGCGTCAGCAATGGTGGGACGCTGCTTTTCGTCGGGACGAAGAAACAGGCGCAGCAAAACGTTGCCGAGGCTGCCGAGAGGTGTGGCATGCCCTACGTCAACCAACGGTGGTTGGGTGGTACGCTCACCAATTTCCGCACGATTCGTCAGCGCATTGACTACTTGATTGACTTGGAGCAGAGGTTCGCGAGTGGAGAGTTTGAGAAGTTAACGAAGAAGGAAGTCCTCGTGCTTGAGCGGAAGATGGCCAAGCTCAATCGAAGGTTGGGCGGCATCAAGAGCATGGATCGCTTGCCCAGCATGGTGTTCATCACTGATATTCGGCGGGAGTATATCGCGGTCAAGGAAGCCAACAAGCTGGGCATCCCGATCATAGGCATGGTCGACACCAACTGTGATCCCACGCCCATCGACCATGTGATCCCTGCTAATGATGATGCGATAAGGTCCATCAAGTTTATGGCGAACAAGCTGGCTGATGCGGTTATTGACGGACAGCAGATCCGTGCTGTTCTCTTGGCCGAAGAAGACGAGGAGATGCAGGGGCCAACTGAGGAATGGGGCGAATACGAGGCGGGAGAGGAAGCGCCGCTGGAGATGGAAGAAGCCGTCGTGGAGGCTGGCACCGACCCCGTTGAAGACTTGCAGCCTGACGATAGCACTGGTTTGAGCGCGGAATCCGAAATCACCCCGGAGACGGGCGAAGGAGAATAGATGGCGATTACTACTGAGATGGTGAGAGATCTCCGGCAGCGAAGCGGTGCCGGTGTACTGGATTGCAAGAGAGCTCTCGAAGAAGTGGATGGGGATCTAGAGAAGGCCATCGAGCTTCTGAGGAAGAAGGGACTAGCTATTGCCGAGAAGAAAGCTGGCCGTGAGGCCAACGAAGGATTGGTGGATGCGTATATCCACTCCGGCGGCAAGCTTGGAGTTCTGCTAGAGCTGAACTGTGAGACCGATTTCGTGGCGCGCACCGACGACTTTCGGGAATTGGCTCACGACTTGGCCATGCAGGTGGCTGCAGCGAACCCGCAGTACCTGACGCCAGAGGATATTCCCACGGAGGCATTGGAACGGGAACGGCAATGGCAGAGGGAGCAAGTTGGAGAAGGCAAGTCTGAAGAGGTCATTGAGAGGATCTTGGAAGGCAAGCTGCGGAAACACTATCAAGAGGTCTGTCTTCTTGAGCAGCCCTTTATCAGGGACGAAGGACTGACTGTGCGTGACTTGATTACGAGCAAGATAGCAATACTGGGGGAGAACATCAAACTGCGACGGTTCACGCGGTTTGAGCTCGGAAGAGGCTAGGGCACACGGGCGGCGCAGAAGTGCGTTGACCATAGCGGGGGTGCAGCTCTCATCCTGGCGGGGGTAGACTGTTCGCACACACATGGCAAGTCATTCTGGAATAGCGTGGGTACTGCTGAACTGAAGTACAACAGGATACTGCTGAAGCTGGGCGGCGAGGCGCTCGCGGGAGCAGATAGTTACGGCATAGACGCGCAGAGGCTGAGGGAGGTCGCCTCTGTCATCAAGAAGGTCAAGGACAGCGGTGTCCAGATGGCCATCGTCATCGGTGCCGGAAATATCTGGCGGGGCCAGAATGGCATAGCCCAGGGTATGGACCGTTCAACTGCTGATCACATGGGCATGTTGGCCACGGTAATCAACGCCTTGGCGCTGCAAGATGCTCTGGAAGGGATCGGGGTAACGACCCGGGTGCAGACGGCCATCGAGATGCGAGCTGTCGCTGAGCCGTACATCAGGCTCCGGGCCATCCGACACTTGGAGAAAGGGCGGGTGGTGATAATGGGAGCGGGCACAGGCAACCCGTACTTCACAACTGACACCGCTGCCGCCCTGAGAGCTATGGAGGTTGACGCTGAGGTTCTGATCAAGGCCACCAAAGTGGATGCCGTGTATGATGCTGACCCGGAGGTGGAAACCCAGGCCCAGAAGCTGGAGCGATTGACCTATCTTGAGGCGCTCGAGCTTCGGGTAGGAGTGATGGACAGCACTGCCATCTCATTGTGTATGGACAACGACATGCCCATTATCGTCATTAGTCTCTGGGCACCTGACAGTCTCGTAAGAGTCGTCTGCGGCGAGCGGCTGGGCACTTTGGTATCTGCCGGTTGATCACAGCGGGCGTGGTGATGGGGGGTCTTCATGATCGAGGATGTGGTGAAAGAAACCGAAGAGCGGATGAAGAAAAGCGTCGAGGCCCTGCAAACCGACCTGATCAATATCAGGACTGGAAGGGCCTCGCCGGCGCTGGTTGAACGCCTCCAGGTTGACTACTACGGAACGCTCGTTCCTCTCAACCAGCTGTCAACGATTTCGGTTCCCGAGCCCCGTCTGATGGTCATCCGTCCGTACGATCCCTCATCCTTGCCTGAGATTGAGAAGGCTATCCTGAAGTCCGAACTGGGCTTGACGCCTGGTAATGACGGCAAGGTCATCCGTTTGTCGGTCCCGCGTTTGACTGAGGAACGTCGCCGCGAGCTGGTCAAAATGGTGCAGAAGAGGGTTGAAGAAGGCAGGATCGCCGTCCGTAACTGCAGGCGGGATGGCTTGCACGACATGCGGGAGTTAGAGAAAGAGAAACTCATCTCGGAGGATGACCACTTCCGTGGCAAGGACAGGATGCAGGAGTTGACAGACAACTATGTGGAGAAGATGGATGAGATTGGGGCGGCCAAGGAAGAACAGATAATGGAAGTGTAGACGGGATATGGATGCCACTGAGCCGCTATCATCCATACCATATCACATCGGCATCATAATGGACGGGAATGGGCGCTGGGCTCAAGACCACGGCGTGCCGCGTCTGGAAGGTCATCGGGCAGGCACCGAGAACATCCGGCGAGTCTTGGAAGCTTGCGGCGAGTACGGAGTCAAGATAGTCACCATCTATGCGTTTTCGACCGAGAACTGGCAGCGCCCTTTGGAAGAGGTGCGAGGGTTGATAGGGATCCTGGAAAGGGTTCTGGACAGTGAGGTCAAGAACTTGCACCGTGAGGGCGTGAAATTGCGCCACGTAGGCGAACTAGAGGGTCTGTCGGACAGGTTGCGACAGGCTGTGTTGGGCGCCATTGAGTTGACCAAGGATAATGACCGCCTGATTCTGAATGTGGCTTTCAATTATGGCGGACGCGCGGAGATAGTGCGCGGTGTTCGGAAGCTGATGGAGGAGAAGGTCGACCCCGCTGATGTGGATGAGGAATCACTCAGTGATTGTCTCTACACGGCGGGACTGCCTGATCCCGATTTGATCATCCGCACTGGCGGGGAGATGAGGCTTAGCAACTTCCTCATCTGGCAGTCTGCCTATGCGGAGTACTATTCCACCCCCACATTTTGGCCCGATTTCGACAAGGAGGAGCTTTACAAGGCATTGCGGGCTTATGCTCAACGGGACAGACGCTTCGGCAGGCTGAAGGTGTAGGTTGTCCGTTCTCCGCCGTCGCATCATAAGCGGTGCGGGTTATGGGTTGGTGACCCTCGCGGTGGTGTACTTTGGTGGGGCGCCATTCCTCGCAGCTGTGCTTGCGATGGCGATTTTGGCTGGGCGCGAGTACCAACGGATGCTCGTCGTTGGCGGGCATCGGCCTCTCTATGCACTTCAGTTCGGTTTGACAGCGTTCTTGCTGGTCGGAGTGGTCTATCTACCGCTGGAAGCGGTCGTCGGTGGGCTGGCCTTGATCCTCGTCTCGTCACTGGCTTGGCAGGTGACCCGGACGACTGAGGCCGAACAGCCCTATGTTGACTGGGCGCTGAGCCTGGCCGGGGCGCTGTACGTAGGCTGGTTGTCCAGTCATTTCTTGATGCTCCGGGATTTGCCAGGGGGACTGGGTTGGACACTTCTCGCGCTGTTCGCAACGTGGATGTGCGACAGCTTTGCATATGTCTTTGGCAAGGCGTGGGGGAAGCGTCCTTTCTTCCCCCGCGTGAGCCCCAACAAGACTTGGGAAGGGGCCGTGGCCGGATGGTTGGCAGGTGGAGGCACGTCGCTTGTGTTTGGGCGGGTTCTGAGCCTGTCTGTCCTTGAGTCCTTGTCACTGGGACTGGCCATCAGCTTGGCCGCCACTTTTGGAGATTTGGCGGAATCTATGATCAAACGTCAGGTAGGGGTAAAGGACTCGGGGAGTCTGCTTCCTGGCCACGGAGGGATACTGGACCGGATCGATAGCTTGCTTTTTGTGGTCGTCGTCGTCCACTATTTCGTGGTTTGGGTACTGGGGGTTTAGCCAAGAGGTCTTGTTTGATGTATCGGATGTGGATACGGCAAGCCATCGCTTGCGGGGAAGGTCTAGGGCAGGAGGTGTGACGATCAAATGGGCGGTGTGACCCTTACCGGGGTCCTCTCCCTGGGCAATCTGATACTCTCGGCCACTAACGTCATAATCGCCTTCTCTTTGCTGGTGTACATTCTTAGTCACAACATCCGCAACTCAGTGGCTCGAGCTTTCTGCGCACTGCTTTCCTTCGTGACCATCGTCCACGCCGCTGATGTCATTCTCATGAACGTGCAAGCGTCTGCCACCATATTCCTGTGGCTCAAGTTTCAATGGCTGGGTATCGCGTTCTTACCAGCTGCCTATCTTCACTTTTCCGATGCCTTGCTAAGGACAACGAACTCGTTCTCCCGGCTGCGCAGGGGTCTCGTGGCGACGACCTACGTTTTCGGCGCAGTTCTTGTCCTTCTCACCGTCTTCACTACCTTGCTGGTCACGGACGGTGTTGACACCTCCTGGGCGGTCTACTTGCAGGCGGGCCCTCTGTTCTGGATTTTCTCCTTCTATTTCTTCGTGGTGACGGGCCTGGGCCTGATAAACATCGAGCGTGCTCGGCGGAGGACCGTCACATCAACTTCGAGGCGTCGGATGACCTATCTGGCGGTGTCTTTTGCCGCGCCGGCGCTGGGCGTGTTCCCCTATATGCTTCTTGCCAGCCTACCAAACCATTTCTCGCCGAACCTGCTACTCTCCATTGCCATGGTGGGTAATCTGGGGATCGCCCTGATGACAGTCGTCCTGGCTTATTGCGTGGCCTTCTACGGGGCTCTAATGCCCGACAGAGTGGTGAAGCGCAGTCTGATCAACTACTTGTTGCGCGGCCCTTTCGTGGGCATCTGCCTGCTAGCGCTGATGCTCGTGGTTCCGAGAGTAGAGAGTATTCTGGGATTGCCGCGCGATACAGTCCTTGTCTTCGCCGTGGTGGTGGGCATAGTCCTTCTCCAGGTGCTCATCAGCGCCTTCTCCCCGTTCATTGATCTCTTGATATACCGACGGGACAGCGCCGAGATCACGTGGATTCGTGAACTAGATACACGGCTGCTTACTACCACCGACCTGTCTCAACTCTTGGAGAACATCTTGGCCGCTTTCTGCGATTTGCTGCGGGTCACGACGGGCTTCGTCATGACCAAAAGGGATGGCAGACTGCAGGCACAAGCAGTCTGCGGTTCAAGGGCAGAAGTGAACCGTTTCGTCCAGACCTGTGAGCTAGAGGACCTAGCTCAAGTTCTTGTGAATGACAGCGATGGCCAGGAAGATGCCGTGGTGGAGCGGATGTTCATAAGCCAGGGCGACTACTCGCTGCTACCTTTGCGTTCCCGGTCGCGTGAGGAGACACTGGGTATCTTGGGAATCAAGGGACGTCTGGACCGGTTGAACTTGACGGACAGAGAGAACCACATAGCTCTGACGCTGGTAGGCCAGGCAGAACTAGCATTGGAGGACTGGCAGCTACAGCGGGGAATCTTTGCCATCCTATGGGAACTGACTCCGGAGATAGAGTCCATCCAGCGTTGGCAGAGTCGGCCGCGCTATGTGGGATCACCCATGTTGGAGCCTATCGACAACACCCCTGTCCATGAACCAGATTTTCCCAAGGTGGTGAAGGAGGCACTGAGTCACTGTTGGGGTGGGCCGGGACTTACGGAGAGCCCGCTGCTGAGGATGAAGATAGTCAGAAAATACGCGCGAGAGAGCGGACAGGCGCCCACCAAAGTCCTTCGTTCCGTACTGTACAAGGCGGTCGAGGCTTTGAAACCGCCCGAAGGGCAGCGGAATCTCACAACGAAAGAATGGATACTCTACAACATCCTGGAGATGAAGTTCATTAGAGGCTTGCGAATCACGCAGATAGCGATCCGCCTGTCCATGAGTGAATCGGACTTGTACAGGAAGCAAAGGGCGGCCATAGATGCCGTGGCAAAGGTGTTGGCCAGCATGGAGGAGGATAGCTAGGGTGCCTCGCATCACTCTGCGCAAGGGAGACATTACTGAGTCAGGGACGGACGCGATAGTCAATGCGGCCAACAGCGCCCTATGGATGGGGGCAGGCGTCGCAGGCGCCATCAAGCGAGCGGGAGGACAGGCGATCGAAGACGAGGCGCTCAGGCAAGGCCCCATACGTGTTGGTCAGGCCGTAGTCACCGGAGCGGGCACGTTGAAGGGTAGGCACGTGATCCATGCCGCGGTCATGGGTACGGACCTGGTGACGGATGCCAGCAAGATCAGGAGCGCCACAAGGAGCAGCCTGCTTCGCGCCGAGGAGTTGGGTCTCAAGAGCATAGCATTCCCTGCTCTTGGGACTGGAGTAGGAGGGTTTCCCTATTCGAGGGCGGCTGAGATAATGATAGAGACTGTTCAGGAGCACCTGGCTGCGGGTACCGGTTTGGAAGAGGTGGTCTTTGTGCTCTGGGGCGATGAAGCATACAAAGCCTTCGAGGAACAGCTGGGCGCGGGCGATGCGCGCGCGCGGGAACTGCCTGAGGTCCGGACAGCCCTCTAGCGCCAGCTAGGTCACAATCGGCGCTAGGTCTTCAAAGACACATCGGTTGACACAAAGTCTCTTTTCGACTGGACGAAGCTTTTGGACTATGGTATGATGGCTGGGGTTTGGTAGTGAGAGCCCACCAAGGAGGCCGCTCGATGAGAAAGAACCTGTTCATGACCGGTGTCTTGCTGCTCTTGCTGGCGCTGGCCATGGTGCTGGGGGGATGTGAGAGGGCCAAACCTGCACCTAGTCCCACTGCCGAGATCGGCCCCGAGGGTCCAGGTAGCACAGTGACCGTGCCAGCCGAGGAAACACCAGCGGCCTCTCCAGCGACCTCTCCTGAGGTGTCAGCATCGGTCACTCCTCCGCTATCTGCCGACGAGACGCCTTCACCTCCTCCGACCCAGCCGCCTGCGCCTCCTTCCGCCGAAGGGGTAGAGCATGTTGTGGCGTGGGGAGAGACAATCTCTCTGATAGCTAGTCGTTACGGGGTCACCGCCGAAGACATAGCGGCGGCCAACAACCTGACAAACCCCAACCTTATCAGAGCAGGGGACGTATTGATTATCCCCGGAGTTGCTGCTCCGTCTCCCCAGCCTGGAGTGCACATCGTCCGCCGGGGGGAGACCTTGCGCTCGATTGCCAACATGTACGGCATTACAGTCGATGCTCTAGCTTTAGCCAATGGGATCGCCAATCCTAACTACATCTGGGTGGGACAGAGCCTGACCATTCCCGGGGGTTCGGCGACACAGGCTGGCGGACAGACGTACGTCGTGCAGCGGGGTGATACGCTGTCTTCCATCGCAGTAGGGTTTGGCACCACAGCTTGGGCAATCGCTTACGCCAACAACCTGCCCAACGTGAATTTCATCTATGTCGGACAGACCCTACGCATACCTTAGGAGGTTGGGAAGAGATCTGTGCGGTTCGCCTGCGAACCGGTGAAGTGCCCGCCAGGGAAGGGTCACGCCTGGAAGGAAGTTGCGAGTCTCAGGAACGTTGTGCGCATGTGATTGGGCTGGCATCTTCTGTGGCATGATTTGGAGAGGGCTGTTGGGTTGCGAACCAATGGCCTTCTTGCGTAGTTGAGGAGAACAGCTTGGGCGAGGATCTGCTATCCAGTAGGCGGATATATGAGGGACGGATAGTCAATCTTCGGGTTGATAGCGTGCGCCTGCCCAGCGGTCGAATCACTGAGAGGGAGATCGTTGAGCACCGTGGTGCGGTAGGAATCGTAGCCGTGGACGAGAGCGGCGAAGTGCTCTTGGTGAATCAGTTCCGTGCGGCCGTGGCAAGGACGCTCCTGGAGATCCCCGCGGGGACCTTGGAGGACGGTGAAGAAGCAGAAGCTTGCGCTGTACGAGAACTGAGTGAGGAGACGGGCTATGTGGCTGAACGGATCGAGGAACTCTATGTCTTCTATGTCTCGCCCGGCTTCTCCGATGAACGCATTTACCTGTACCTGGCCACCGATTTGACACTAGGCTCTCAACGGGTGGAGAGTGACGAGATCATCGAGGTGGTCAAGGTGCCTCTGGACAGAGCCCTGGAGATGATCGGGACCGGGGAGATATGTGATGGCAAGAGCATCTTAGGGCTGATTGCTGCTCGTGCCAAACTGCTGACTTCGTAGCCGAAGCCAGGTTTGCGTAGAGGGCCTGGCAAACTCAAGATTTGGAGGGGAGGGGATTGAGCATGGAGCCCACAGATCGAAAGTATTCGAAGGAGCATGAGTGGGCAAAGCTCCATGGTGGACTGGCCATAATAGGCATCACCGACTATGCTCAAGAGCAGTTGGGAGACATAGTCTATGTGGAATTGCCCCAGCCAGGAGACACTTTGAGGCAGTTCGAGTCGTTTGGCATCATAGAGTCTGTAAAGGCCGCATCGGACCTTTGGGCTCCGATCAGTGGGGAG
>JAUWYD010000147.1 GCA_030616025.1 Chloroflexota bacterium | reverse complement strand
CCATTTCAACGCACCGTTGCTGGCGTACAAAGCGTATAATGAGTGGTCGAGGGAAGGCACATAGAGTACATCCTCATGCAGTACCGGTCTGTCCCAAACCCAGTTCCCGGTCGAAAACCTCCACTTCTCCTGGCCATTCTCGGCGTTCAGAGCATACACATTGTTGTCTAGAGCTCCAAAGTACACTGTATCTTCATACACGTAAGGGGTGCAGTACACGGCTCCGTCAGCAGCGAAGGTCCACTTTATCTCTCCCGTGGCCCCATCCAGAGCATACAAGTTCTTGTCCGCAGAGCCTACGTAGACGGTTCCATCGTGCCAGGCCGGGCCGCCCCAGATCTCCTCGCCAGTCTCGAACTCCCACCTCCTGACCCCAGTCTCCATGTCCAGAGCGTACACTTTGTGGTCGGAGGAAGTAAAGTACGCCAGACCCTGTCCTACGGCAGGGCCGCCCAGGAAGGGCTCCACCTCTTCAGCGCTGCCCACAGGGAAATGCCATTTCTCCTGACCGTTACTCACATCCAGGGCATAGGCTCTGCCTCGGATATCCTGATTCTGGAATATCATCAGAAAGGCCGTGGTCTCGATCTCATAGGAGCCGAAGAATAGCACGCCCCCACTTATCACCGGCGTGGAGTAGATACCGGCCAGCTGTCCCTCCGACGGGAACTGCCACACCTGTTGCCGCGTGTTGATGTCCAACGCATACAGCTTGCCCATCTTGGAGCCGACGTATAGCACCTCCTCCCCCAGCACAGGCGCTGACCAGCCCATGGCTGCACGCCCGCCACATCCTGCAAGGAGGACGAGCATCAATGGCAACAAGATCCACAGAATAACCAGTCTTACCTTTGTTGTCGTCTCTTTCAAGTACAAGTCTCCTCCATCGCAAGTGGATTTAGGGTACTGGATCATATCCCCCGGGATGCAAGGGATGGCAACGCACTATGCGCTTGATGCCCAGCCATCCTCCCTCCAAGGCGCCGTACTTCTCGATGGCCCCGTAAGTGTACTTGGAGCACGAGGGCACGAAGCGGCAGGAAGGGGAAAAAGCTGGGGAGATGTACCTCTGATATAGTCGGATCGTAATCAAGAGAAACGATTTCATCCCTAGGTGTCAAGGCCCCAAGCGTCCGGGGCCGCTACCCCATTATTGTGTTCAGGCACGCAGCAGACCGGCCTGCAGCAGTGCCTCCTCGACGGCCTGATCCACCTCGTGGTAACCGGCATCCGCGATAGGATCACGGGCGATGAAAACCAGATCCTGACCTGGCGCGATCACGGCCCGTCGAGCCCTAGCGGACTCTCGCAAGAGTCGCTTGGCTCGGTTACGAACTGCAGCCTTGCCAACCCGCTTGCTTACGGAGAAACCGAAACGACTGTGATCCAGCTCGTTGGGAAGGGCGCAAAGCACCAGCATAGCGTGGGACCAGGAACGACCTTCCTTCTTGACCCGCTGGAACTGCTCATTGTCCGTCAGACGGTATCTCCTCTCCATGATCCGGACACCGCGTGCACAAGGTCAACGTTCAAGGAATCAGACGGACAGTCTCTTGCGGCCCTTCTGGCGGCGCGCCTTGAGCACTCTCCGACCACCAGGAGTACGCATTCGGGCCCGGAATCCGTGACTTCTCTTACGCTTCCTTTTCTTGGGCTGGTATGTACGCTTGGGCATGACGAGCCTCTCGAATGATGGATACTTGAATCTCTATTATAAGCCTTTGATGCCTTAATTGTCAAACTGGCGTCGAACTCGTCGGGAGCATGGTCTACACCCTGCGGTGATCTTCTGAATGAAAGATGGGCCACAATTGTCTACCGGGCGCTGCCGCACACGGATGAGAGGCGACAGATAGCGGTGGTGGGCAAAGGGGAAACTCGCTGTCGCTCATGTGGAACAGGTGGAGGTAGCGCATAGGGGAGTCGAACCCCTGTCTCCGCCTTGAGAGGGCAGTATCCTAGGCCACTAGACGAATGCGCCACACTGGTATGATTTTACCATCAACGTCTCTTCTTGTCAAACTAACGCCGCTAGCACGCAGTATCTTGACGGCAAGGAGTCTGTTGCGTATAATGAACACACTAATCAAGGGCAGAGCTTCTACGACCCACGCAAGCCGGAAAGGCGACCATGCAACACACCGAAAGGCCAAGACCCGTCCGCCGTGGATCAGTGACGGGTGCTCTAATCCTCATCGTCCTGGGGTTCATATGGTTGCTCCACAACTTAGGCTACTTGCCGGGAGACATCTGGTACAATCTCTGGCAATTCTGGCCCGTGATCCTGATCTTGTTGGGAGCAGACATCGCCCTGCGAGGTTTCTCCACCTGGTTCGCTCTTCCGGTGCTGATTCTGGTGGTCGTTGTGGTTGTGGGCGCCGTCCTGCTCGTGGCACCGACCTTTCCGAACAAAGAGATGATGACCGACGACTTGAGCCAAGAGCTTGGAGCCTTGAGCCAGGCCCACATCCTGATGGAACTGGATAATGGCACATTGCATCTGGAACGGCTGAGCGAGAACCCGCATCTGTTGATGAAGGGCCACTTCATCCACGACAGGAACATCTTCATTCAGCAAGAGTTCACGGAGTCTTCCGGTCTGGGCAACCTGACTCTTGCCGACCGCTACGAAGCTTTCTTCCCCTTCTTCTTCCTGGGCGGCATGAGAAACGACTGGACCGTGGAACTCACCCCGCGCATCGCTCTGCAGCTGGAGTTTGATGGGAGCGATTGCCGCCTGGATCTGAACCTGAGTGACCTAGCTCTGAAGACCCTTGCAGCTGAACTGGATGACTGCACTGGGAAGGTGGAGATGCCTGCCACCGATAAGCTTGATGCCAGTCTGAATCTCGACGACACTGAACTGACAGTGATCGTGCCAGCCAATGCAGCCGCCAGGGTACGGCTAGAGCTCGATGACACTGAGCTGACCGTAGATTCGTCCCGTTTTGACCGGGTCAGCGGGAACGAGTACCTCTCACAAGAGTATGATGAGGCAGAAACCAGGCTTGATCTGATGCTGACGGCGACTGACTCTTCAATCAGCATCCAATAGGCTGAGGAATGGCGATGTCCTCACAACCCTGGAGACCCCCCAACTGCGCCGCCTTCGACGGTGAGGATTTCCAACGCGATCCTCAAGGCCACGGCACCGAGAGTATTGACCCGCCACCGATCTGTCCCACGTGCGGTTCCCACAACCGGGAGAGGAGCCGGTTTTGCGGTCACTGCGGAGCCGCCCTGGTCAGGTATTGTCCTCAATGCGGCGTCAAGATCCTTAGTGGCGCATACCTGTGCGAAGGATGCGTTATTGAGTCCAAGGCAGTTCCCATCTCACACGGACGTTGCCAGCGGTGTGGCTCCCAAGCCGAAGAGCGCGCTGAGTCTTGCGGGGAGTGTGGGGCCCGCCTACTCGCCAGATGTCCTCAGTGCGGCACCATGGCCAGAGCGACGAACAACTACTGTCCGTACTGCCGCTTCGTGACCGAAAAGCTTCTCCGCAAGCATGGAGAGGAAGAGGAAGAAGGCAATGAACCATACTACGTTGCCACCCTCAGTTCTGCCATCATGGTCGCTCTGACAATCCTCAGCATTCTTCTTATTGTCTATATCCTGGCGCAGATATAGGCCGTGGCCTCGTTGCCGAGAGACCCAGCGTCTGTTAGAATTCACCCACTGAGAGAAGATGATGGTGAAGGCTTCTACGTGTCCAAAGTGTGGCGCCCGTGGACTGGAAACGGTGGAGAGCGGCCAGCTTGTCTGCACCGCGTGCGGTTCCAGGTTTGCCGTGGCTGCCGGAAGGGCCGATTCCCTCCTGCTGTGCCCCCAGTGTGGGTTCGGCAACAAGCCAGAGGCTGCTTCCTGCAACGAGTGCGGAGCTGCTCTAGCTAAGTACTGCCCTCGGTGCGGAGCCAAACTGGAGATGCGTATGCGCTTTTGCGACCAGTGCGGTGCCAGCCACGAAGGTCTGGCGTCGCCGGATGGTCGCTGTCATTGGTGCGGTTTTCAGAACCAGAGCGACGCCAAGCTCTGCACCAAGTGTGGCGCTCGGCTGATCATGGCTTGCCCGCGCTGCGAGTCCGAAATGAAGGCTGACCTCAACTTCTGCAGGACTTGTGGCCTGGATTATCGAACATTGCTGGAAACCGAGGAAGAGGAATCATAGAGCCTCTGGTCTTGGAGAAAGCGGGTATCGCGGTGCAGGAGGTACCGAATGAAGTGCCCTTATTGTGATGCTGAGGTGGACAGTGATGATCTCTTCTGCGGCGAGTGTGGGATGCGACTCCCCGCCAGGGCCAGGAAAGAGCGCAAGATGGGGATGCCCCTGATCGTCGGTATTGCAGCTGCGGTCGTAGTTGGCTGCGTAGTCGTGGGGATGGTGACGTTTGTATTGGCTGGCGGAATCCTCCCCCTACTCCCCGTGGCAACGCCTATGCCTACACCGAGCCACACCCCG
>JAUWYD010000393.1 GCA_030616025.1 Chloroflexota bacterium | reverse complement strand
AGCCTAATGCCGGCTATGTAGGGCGCAATCTCCTGATGAGCCACTATTCTGACGCAGAGCTTCATCACGTTCGGAACACATGGTTGGCGTACGTAGCAACCTTCTACCAGCGAGTCCGGCACAAGATCGGAACAGGCCATTTTCCCCATATTGTCCCCCTCGGCGGATCGTCCGCTTTGGGGACAGTCGGGTATGTCAATGCAGCATTCGAGTTGACGGAACAGATCACAGCGGGTGAACTACCCGAGCCTTGTCGAATCTACGTCGCGCTGGGGCTGATGCTAGGGCTGAAGGCCGCCCATCTGAAGAGTCAAGTCGTCCCCATACGCGTGGTTAGTGAGCAACTGGCCAGCGCGCGGACACTCACCAAGCTCTTTCAGAAGACCAACTCCTTCCTGTGTTCCCTGGACTCCTCCTTCCCCAGATTAGAACTCTCCGAGAGTCACGTAGATATCAGAGACGGCTTTCTTGGCCAAGGGTACGCCCACTTCACGGAGGATGCTATGGAGGCGGTGAGCCGCATGAGGGCAGCCGAGGGCATCAAGCTGGAGGGAACGTACACAGGCAAGGCAATGGCAGCTCTCATACGTGACGCCGACGACCAAAGCTTGCGAGATGAGGTAGTCCTGTTTTGGAATACCTATAACTCCAGTGATTTCTCGGGTGCCATAGCAGGCCTTGACTATCAGCAACTGCCCAGATCCTTTCATCGGTACTTCGAGGAAGATGTACAACCCCTCGACGCGGATGCCTAAGATGGAGACAGGAGTTGTTGACCCTGGAGTGTATCAGCGTCACGAGGTTACCACGGCGATGATCAGGGCCGGCTGGGAGGAGCGGTGACCCGGTCAAGTGGTGAGAGGAGAAGGGCGAGGCCGCTGATCGGCAGGGGCGTGCCACCCCGGGCAGGCAGGGGCTGTGTGTAGATGATGGCCTCACACGGCCCGTTCGGGAAACAGGCTTGACTCCTGAGGCCAGAGGCTGCGAGGGTCAACTGTGGGCAGCCCTAGGAGTTCCTGCAGTTGCTCCACGGTCGCTGGGGCATGACCGGCGTAGTGGTTGTTGACATAAACGTAGATGCGTTCCACTCGCTTCGCCAGGCTCTCGATAGTACTAGCCCATGAGGCTAGCTCCTTGGATCGGTCTTTCTGGACCTCACCCAGGTACTTGAATTCGCGGTGGAATCCGACCAGACGCAAATAAGCGAAATCGGTGGTGGTCTCGATCACCGGCGGTAGATCCTGCCAATCGTTGATGCACCAGGCAACATTGAACTCCCTCAACAGGTCGAAGGTAGCGCCATCGTTCCACGATTGACTGCGAAACTCGATAGCGAAGCGCATGTCCTGTGGCAGAAGAGGCAGGAAGTCGAGAAGGTTCTCCTCGAAGCGCCTGGCGAAGGAGCGTGGAAACTGGATCACGATGGGGCCAAGCTTGTTCT
>JAUWYD010000290.1 GCA_030616025.1 Chloroflexota bacterium | reverse complement strand
ATGAAGCGGATGTCGGCATCGGTGTCTACAAAGACCTTGATGTCCATCAGGTCACGGAGCGCTTTCTCTACAAAGATCAGTATTCCTTCTACCAGAATGACCTTGCGCGTCTCGACGCGTGCGGTTTCAGCCTTGCGAGTGTGAGTAGTGAAATCGTAAAGGGGTACTGCCACTGCTTGCGCTTGCTTCAGCGACCTCAGATGCTGGGCGAGGAGTTCGCTCTCCAGGGAGTCGGGATGGTCGAAGTTTACATTGGCTCTCTCCTCTGGTGGAAGGTGACTGCGGTCCTTGTAGTAGGAATCATGCTGAAGGTAGGCGATTTGATCGGGGCCAACCCTGTCTAGAATGGTTTGGGAGACGGTCGTCTTCCCTGACCCGGTACCGCCAGCAACGCCGATTATGATGCGCTTTTCTGCCCCTTCTCTCTTTGCGGAAGTCACAGGTCCTAGCCTCCAGATGGTGCCTGTACGAATCTGTGGATCGCCTGAAAGTACCGGTCCCGTCCGACCAAAATCAGGTCGTTGTGCCCAGCGCCGGGGATAAGAACGACTTGCTTATGCTCTGCGGCGGAACGGCGGAAAAGTTCCTGGCCATCCGCCGCCGGGATGAGTAGGTCGTCTTGGCCATGGATGATCAGGGTGGGGATGGTGACGCGGCTCATCTTGGTCGCGTTGCCGAAGCCGTCTTGATCTTCTGTGGGCCCTTCCAAACGCACGGCCAGACGCCCCAGGAGGGCAAAAGTGTCCGCAAAGCCGCTCTCGACGATCAGCCCTGCCAGCTGCTCCCCTGCGTGCAGGGCTACCTCGATGGCGGCGGCGCTTCCCAGGGAGCGTCCCATGACGTAGATCCTTGAGGGGGCCAGCCCGTGATCCTGGAAGACAGGGCCAAGAGCCTCGAAGACGGTCACCGCATCGGTCAGGAGACTGCTACAAGTGGGCGTGCCGTCGCTCCGCCCGTAGCCCCGGTAGTCGGCCACCAGTAGGGTGATACCCAACCGCGTGTACATGGGCGCGATACCGTCGTAGTCAGCTGCAATCTCGCCGTTGCCATGCCAGTAGAGGATGGCTGGTGCTTCGGGGTCCGCTGCGTACAACCGTGCCCCAACCGTGATCCCAGGCTTGACCTCGACGCGCACGGGGTGTACTCCGCGCGCTGAGGGGATGAGGGCGTATTCGGGACGGGGGTGGAACAACCCCCGCAGCACCTCAGGTTGGTCAAGAACAGGGCGCGGCATCTACACCTCTCATGCTGTGGCAACCGCCCACAATGACTCTCATCGGTGTGTGGGTATCAGACCGATGTCCCAAGGTGTGCATCACAATGGCCTGAATCACCCGAGGCCCCTCACCGGCTCAGGCGGCCGGCCAAGACTCGAGCAAGGCCTTGAACTGCGCTTCCTGTGCAGTCTCATACGGGCCTACCACCGCGAGATTCAGCTTCTTCTCTTGGAACAGTCGCTGGGCCACTTTTTGCACGGCTCCGGTGGTGACGGCGTCTATCTCCTCCAACACCTCATCCACCGACAGTACCCTGTCCTCCAGAATCTCCTGGCGACCTATCCAGGAGGCCACAGAGAAGGAATCCTCCATTTGCAGGAGCAACCGCCCCTTGGTGAACTCCTTCGCCTTTTTCAGTTCTTCCTGGGATACAGGTTCCTGCCTTGCTTTGTCCAACTCCTCCAGGATAGCCTGGAGGGCTTTCTCGATCTGCTGAGCATCCACCCCCGCGTAGACTCCCACCAGGCCAGTGTCCAGCAGCGGAGATGCGTATGAATACACGGAATAAGCCAGTCCGCGCTTCTCCCGAACCTCAAGGAAAAGGCGGGAACTCATTCCCTGTCCCAGTATGGTGTTGAGCAGGCTGAGATTGTACTTATCGTCATCGAAACGGGATATGCCGGGGAGGACCAGGGCCAGATGAGCCTGTTGAGTGGGCTTGTGCTCCATCTTGACTCTTGCCGCTTTCTGTTCCTGATCCATGGGCACGTATGAGGTATCGGGTCTCTTGTTCCAGCCCCTGAGTTGGGCCGTGGCCTCCTTCACGGCGGCTTCGTGGTCGATGTTACCAGCTATGGCGAGCACTGCGTTGGCAGGCTGATAGTGACGTTGCACATAGTCCTGTATCATGGTCCTGGTCAGTCCGGTGACGCTCTCCTTGGTGCCGGCTTGGTCTCGGCCCAGGGGATGGTCCGGCCATATCAGGCCAGTCGCCAGGAGGTGTACCCAGTCAGAGGGCCGGTCCAGGGTCATATTGATCTCCTCGATGATGACCCCTCGCTCTTTTTCCAACTCCTCTTCATCCAGCTTCGAGTTGAGGAGCATATCCGCCAGAACATCTAGGGCGATGGGAAAGTGATCCCGGGCCACCTTGACCCAGTAAGTGGTGAGTTCTCGACCAGTGCTGGCGTTGAAGACGCCTCCAATACCCTCGATGGCTATGGCGATGTCCTTGGCTGTCGGTCTCTTCGTCGTACCCTTGAACAGCATGTGTTCGATGAAATGGGTGATACCGTTCTCCTCCTTGGCTTCGAATCGCGATCCGACGCCGATGAAGAAGCCGACGCTCACCGAACGGGTATGAGGCATACTCGAGGTCAAGACCCGTAATCCGTCGTCCAGGACAGTCTCTTGATACACACTTGTCTCCTTTTCGTTCAGGTCAGGCATCTGCTTCGAGAACCGAAGCGACGTTATGGCGCACCAAAGGTGCGTCTAGGAATCCGCCAC
Organism: Chloroflexota bacterium; assembly: GCA_030616025.1. Taxonomy (GTDB): domain Bacteria; phylum Chloroflexota; class Anaerolineae; order UBA7937; family B3-Chlor; genus B3-Chlor. Next base: position 66 of record JAUWYD010000290.1, on the reverse strand, counting down.
CAGCAGGTCCCCGATGGGCGGTGCGTCGTGTTCGCTCTTGAGATACCGAGAGACGACTGACCTGCC
>JAUWYD010000031.1 GCA_030616025.1 Chloroflexota bacterium | reverse complement strand
CACGATAGCACCAGTCCAACTCCTCCGAGTACATGAAGAACCTTTCGTCCAGAGGTCCGACTTCTTCCAGAGTCTTCCGCCGCATCAGCAGGCATGCTCCCACAACCCAGTCCACCGCTTGAATCTCATTGTCGGGCCTGTCCAAGACGTAGTATCGCTCGAGGATGTCAGTCCCGGTAACCCTTGGCTGCAAGAACGTGCTCTCCACGTAGGCCGTTCTGAGGCCGGGGAAGCGGCGTCGCGAGGATTGCACCTGCCCGTCGGGATCAAGAAGTTGAGCCCCCAACGCTCCTGCCCGGTCGTGAGTATCCATATATGCTACCATCTCACCCAGCGCATCTCCTACTATCTCAGTATCTGGGTTGAGGAGCAACACATACCGGCCATCGCTGAAGGCGATGCCTTGATTATTGCCTCGCGTGAAGCCCAGATTCTGATGGTTGGCGATCAGATCAGTTTGCGGAAACTCCTCCCGGAGCATGCCCACGGTGCCATCGCTGGAAGCGTTGTCCACCACGATCACCTCGGTGGAGAGTTCCCGGCTCTTCCCAGAGCTCGAGCCTTCCGCCACCGAGTTCAAACAAGCGCGGAGGAGGTCTTTCACATTCCAGCTGACGACGATGATCGACAAATCGTGACAAGTCACAGTGTCACCCAAATTGCACAAACCCCCGAGGCTATCGGGGGTTTGAGAGATCCTCATTCAGCAGCCAACCAGTAGGTGCCTCAGGCACCTCAACAGCATCGCAACTCTTCAAGGCAGCGAGCTTTGGAGCGCCCAATCACTACAACCTTCGCTCCAAGAGATAGTCGGCCAAATCCAGCATCACCTGACGATACTCGGTGGGAGACAGATTCTGGATAGCTTCCTTGGACTCGACCGTGAAGCGCTCGGCTGCCTCCCGTGCAGATCCAATGGCAGATGAATCGCTGACCATGTCCACCAAGCTCTGGATTCTCTCCTCTCTCCCTTGCTCCTCTTCGAAGATCGATGGCAGGACGCCAACCTCAGGATGGGTCTCGAGGAAAAGGAGTAGTGGCAGAGTAATCGTTCCCTGACGTAAATCACTCCCGATAGGTTTACCGAGTTCTTTCTCATCACCAGTAAAGTCCAGGATGTCATCCACGATCTGGAAGCCCATGCCCAGATTATGGCCGTAGTCCCGAAGTGCCTGCACGGTAGGCGGAGAGGCCCCGCTCAACAATGCCCCCGCTTCGGTGGACGCCGCGAACAGAGAAGCTGTCTTGCTGTAGGTGCTCTGGTAATAGTCCTCTTTGGTCCGCCGCGATCGACCCTGATCAAAGACCTGCTTCAACTCCCCGCTGCAAATGGTCATCAACGCTCGAGCGAAGATGCTGACCACAGGGACACTGTCCGTGGCCGCAGCAAGGTCCGCTGCTCGCGCGAACAGGTAATCTCCCACCAGAATAGCAACTCCTGTGCCGAGGTTCGCGTTCAGCGTGGGATTCCCTCGCCTCAGAACCGAGCCATCCAGCAAATCGTCATGCACGAGGGTAGCAGTGTGCAGCAGTTCTACCGCGGCAGCCAGAGGCAAGACTTGTTCCATGTCAGAATCGTGAAACTTGGAGGCCAAAACGACCAAAGCAGGACGAATGCGCTTGCCGCCGCTGCCCAATATGTATAGCAAGATCTCTCTGAGCTGGGAGTCCTCCACCTCCACAGCCTGATGCAGCCTCTCCTCGACCAACTCCAACTCCGCACGTATGGGCTCGAACAAGGACAGTATCTTCAATACTCACCTTTCTAAGATTGCGAGTGATCCGTACCCCGACAGGGCTACTGATCCAAACCAGCGTACTTTCAGCCCCCCATGGACCGGCGGGCTACGTGCTTGCAAGCTCTGCTGCCAGGCTCTATTCCAACCTGAACACCCGGCGGGCATTCTCCGTAGTCACGCGAGAAACCTTCTGCAGCGACATCTGTTTGATCTCGGCTATCTTCTGTGCCACCAACTTGACGTTAGCTGGCTCGTTGCGCTTACCACGATAGGGATGGGGGGACAGGAAAGGACAATCGGTTTCAACAAGCAGTCTTTCCAAAGGCAGCCGACCGACGAGTTCCTGGAGCCCTCTGGCGTTGGGAAAAGTGACGGGGCCTGCCACAGAGACGAAAAACCCCAGCTCGAAAAGCTCCTCAGCCATGGTTTGATCACCCGAGAAACAATGCACCACACCCAAAGGAGGCTGCAACCCATTGTTGGACGCACGGACAGTCTCAGCCCAACCTCCGACGATCCGCATGACATCTCTATGGGCGGCGCGGTCGTGGACCACCACAGGCTTGCCACTCTCCGCCGCTAACTCCAACTGTTGTCTGAAGACCTGCCGCTGCACGTCGCGGGGGGAGCGGTCCCGATAGTAATCCAGTCCGATTTCGCCGATAGCCACCACCTTGTGATGAGTGCTCAGATCCCTCAAGCTCCCCAGACCTTCAGGAGTCACTCGAGATGCCTGATGGGGATGCGTGCCTACACATGCCCATACATTGGCATTGCCATCAGTGAGGGCGACCGCCTGTCGACTTGAATCGATGTCAAACCCAACCGTCACGATACGAGTTACACCTTGGTTCGCGGCCCTCTCGATGACCTGGTCCCGGTCCTCGTCGAACTGGGTAAAATCAAGGTGCGCATGAGTATCAGCGAGCGGGGCTTTGGTCCCCCCAACGGTGTTATGCACAGATCCCATTACTCGCCGATCTCAGCTCTCATGGCCAAGGCGCTGCCACTCTGTCGGCAACTATGCCACCTCCAAAGCCACAAGCATAGAATCTCAAGATCGCGTCCGAGTTTCTGGGAATCCCGTCCAGCAGCCTCTCTGAATTCCTGTCGTGGAGCCCACACAAGACCCTCACATTGAGCTCTTCAATGAAGCCAGGTCCGCCTCAACCATCATCTGCATCAACTCCTCGAATGTGACGTTGGGCTCCCACCCTAGCTTCTCTCGGGCCTTTGTGGCATCTCCGACCAGTTCATCAACATCGGTTGGGCGAATGAACCGTTGGTCAACCCTCACATAGTCCTCGTAGTCGAGGTCCAACAGGCCAAAGGTGACTTCCAGCAACCGTCGCACCGAATGAGGTTTGCCGGTAGCCACCACGAAGTCCTCTGGCTCGTCCTGCTGCAGGATTAGCCACATCGCCCTGACGTAGTCACCAGCGAACCCCCAGTCGCGCTGAGCCTCCAGATTGCCCATCCGGAGCCCCTCCGCCAGACCCAGCTTTATCCGCGCCGCCCCGTGAGAAACCTTGCGGGTGACGAACTCCAAGCCTCGACGAGGAGACTCATGGTTAAAGAGGATGCCAGCGCAAGCGAAGAGGTCGTAACTCTCGCGGTAGTTCACCGTAATCCAATGCCCGTAGACCTTGGCCACACCGTAGGGGCTGCGGGGATAGAAAGGCGTGTTTTCGTTCTGCGGCACCTCCCGTACTCGGCCAAACATCTCGCTACTGGAGGCCTGGTAGAATCGTGCCTCTGGCGCCACCATCCGCATGGCCTCCAGCATGCGTGTCACGCCCAGTGCAGTGAACACACCAGTCAACACAGGTTGCTTCCAAGACGTGGGCACAAAAGACTGAGCGGCCAAGTTGTATATCTCATCAGGCTGGTGCTCTTTCATGATATCCACCAAAGACACCTGATCCAACAGATCGCCCTGCGTCAGAATAAGCTGGTCCTGCACATGCCTGATGCGCTCGAAGTTGGTGGTGCTTGTGCGACGCACCATCCCAACAACTTGGTAGCCCTTCCCCAGCAGAAACTCCGCCAAATACGAACCATCTTGACCAGTGATCCCGGTTATTAGTGCTTTCTTCATCACAGTCTCCCGCGATCTTCCTTGATCCTCTCCCGCCAATAGTTCGAGACCTCAAGCAGACTCTCGCGCAAGGTCACTGTCGCTCGCCAACCGGTCTGCTGGCGAAACTTGCCACAGTCACACACAACGACTGGCACATCAGAGGGCCTCAACCGTGCCGGATCCGGTACAACCTCGATCTCAACCTGACTCACAGCCAATAGCATGTCGAGTACTTCCCGGATGGAATAAGCCTGCTCCGCCCCGAGGTTGTACGCTTCCCCTGCTTCTCCATACTCGAGTGCCAGATGATACGCTCGAACGATGTCTCGCACATCGGTGAAATCGCGCTTTGCCTCCAGATTGCCTACCTGCAGTTTGGGCTCTTGTGACCCCGCTTCAATCTCAGCTATCTGCTTCGCGAAATCGGACGTCACGAAAGCAGGGCTTTGACGGGCGCCGATGTGATTGAAAGGACGCACCCTGACTATGGGCAAGTCATGACTGGCGAAATACTGATAACCAAGCATGTCTTGGGCAATCTTGCTTACTGCGTACGGGCTATAGGGCCGCAATGGGGTCGCTTCGGTGATGGGCAGCTCATCGGGGGTGATCATGCCGTATTCATCGGCCGAGCCGACGATCAGCATTCTAGGTCGATCGCCAGACTTGACCAAAGCCTGAAGCATGTTCAGTTGAGCGCGGATGTTGTTGGCAATAGTCTGCCAAGGGTCGCGCCACGAGGCAGGCACAAAGGCCTGCGCTGCGAGATGAAAGACGTAATCAGGCTGGGCTCGTGTCAGGATATCGGATGCAACGTCGGGCTGTGACATGTCGCCCACGACAACGTCGAGATCCTCCCTGATGTGAGCGATGTTCCTGTCATTACCGCTTATGTCGGTCCCCCAGACCTCCAGATCCGTGTGACTGATCAGGTAGTCGGCCAGATGACTGCCCGCGAAACCGCTGACGCCGGTGATCAACGCCCTCAAGTCACTCCCCCAAGTCGTTTAGCGAAAACCCTGAGTATTATAACCCAACTTGGCCGCTAAGTAAAGCCTGTCGGTGAATCACCAGACAGATAGCTCTCCCCTAGCTAGGCGAGCGGTGAAGTCATGTATGTTGTCCAACTCCTGGGCCATGACCTCCTCGACATCACGCCTTACGGAGGCCAGACTGACTCCTTTGTCCAGAGTCAGTTGAGCTGAAGCGATTAAGGGTTCGTCAATCGGCCGTCCTATTTGACTGCACAGCCAGACGTACACCTCACGAACCCCTGGCGCTTTCTTGTATATCTCGTCGGCCACGCGGTGGGTCAACAGGCTGTAGATCTTGCCCACATGGCTGATCGGGTTCTTGCCGGCCGCGGCTTCCGTACTCATCGGGCGATTCAACGCGATGACACCGTTCACCTTGTTTCCCCGACCGACTTGACCGCAATCGGCGCCCTCCGCCGAGGTCCCCAGAACCGTGAGATACATCCCGTCCTCACCCCTGTCCGGGTCATCCAAGGTATTCAAATCAACTACTACGTTGTCGAAGTTGAGTCTTTCCCGGTTCACGAAGTCAATGGCTGCCTCCCGTATTTCCTCCTTGCGCAAGAAATACGCCTCTTGGCTGTCTACGAAGCGATCGACAAAGGCCATGGCAATGGTGAGAATCAGCTCCCGATCACGGCGATACCCCATCACCTTGATGTCCTCACCAGACTCGGGATATGATTCCTTGAACTCAGATGAGTTGAGATACCTCTCCACGTTGAGAACTATCTTCTCCGTCTCGGTCAGAGGCGCGTATCCTACGGCCGCCGATGTATCGTTGGCCCCGATGACCTCGCGATCAAAGATGTCAGTCAACTCCGGTGATCCTTCCTTGATTTCGTTCTGGAAGATCACGTGCTCTTCCGGATCGACGAAACGCAGGTTGTCCTTCAGCCACTCTGTAGCGGTCCGCACGGCTATCTCCCCCACTGGTACATGCTTTCCCCCGACCTCGTAGATGGCTCGGTCACCGATTACCAACCGCATCGGCTCATCTACGACTCCGCCACCTATCCTGGGGGAAGTTCTCCCGGCCACCAATAGTCCCTTGTCTATGTTGTGGTGTACTATTTGACCAAAAGTGGCCGTATACTCCTTGCACAGTGCGACAGAGATATCCTCCATGATCGCATCGCAGATGGAGTCGGGATGGCCAACGCCCTTCCTCTCTACTAGCTCCACCTTCTGATCCTCAACCGGGACCTTTTCCAGGCTCTCTACGGTGATGTTTCTCATCTGCTTGAGACCTCCTGTTCTCTTGTCTTTAGTGGGACGGCCTATGCCCCAGCAACCTATGTCCCTTCTTCCCACGAAGAGAGGTATTTCTCTTGCTCAGGCGTGAGGCTATCTATCTCGAGCCCCATGGCGGCAAGCTTCAAGCGAGCTATTTCGTGATCGATCTCATCCGGCACCGGATAAACCTTGTTCTCCAGGGCGCTTCCTTGCTTGACCAGATACTCTATACCGAGAGCCTGATTGGCGAAGGACATGTCCATCACCGATGCAGGATGACCCTCGGCCATGGCAAGGTTCACTAACCTTCCTTCTCCAAGCACCGATATGCGCCTCCCATCTGCCATGAAGTATTGATCGACGCCCTGCCTCGGCTGATGCACCTCGACCGCCAGCTCCTGCAAGCCGGGGATATTGATCTCCACGTTGAAGTGTCCCGAGTTGGCCAATATGGCGCCATCCTTCATCACCTCAAAATGGTGCCTATCTATGACCTTTATGTCTCCGGTGGCGGTGACAAAAATGTCGCCGATCTGGGCCGCCTCTGGCATAGGCATCACGCGGAATCCATCCATCACCGCTTCGAGAGCTCTGAGGGGATCGACTTCAGTAACTGCAACGCTAGCTCCCATGCCCCGAGCACGCATGGCGATGCCTCGCCCGCACCAGCCGTAGCCGGCCACGACGAAGATCTTGCCTGCCAGCAGGATGTTAGTGGCTCGCAAGAGACCGTCAATGGTAGACTGACCGGTGCCATAGCGGTTGTCGAAGAAATGCTTGGTTAGGGCATCGTTCACCGAGATAATGGGATAGCGAAGCACTCCGTCGCGGGCCATGGCCCGGAGGCGGACCACACCGGTGGTCGTCTCCTCCGTGCCCCCGATGACGTCGCCAATGAGATCTGTCCTCTCCTTGTGCAATGTAGATACCAGATCTGCTCCATCGTCAATGGTGACCTGTGGGCGATGCTCAACAGCCGAGCGGATATGCTTGTAGTAGGTCTCGTTGTCCTCCCCCTTGACAGCGAAGACCGGTATCTCGTCGTTTATGACCAGGGACGCAGCCACGTCATCCTGAGTGGAAAGTGGGTTGCTTGCGCACAGGACGAGGCTTGCCCCCCCTGCCGTCAGGGTCTTGGCCAGGTTCGCGGTTTCTGTGGTCACGTGCAGGCAACCTGAGAGCCTGACGCCCCTCAGCGGCTTCTTCTTCTCGAATCTCTCCTTGATGAGACCCAGCACGGGCATCTCTTGAGCCGCCCACTGGATACGCAGTCTTCCTTGATCCGCCAGAGATGTGTCCTTGACGTCATAACCATCTGTCATGTAATCACTCCTTCCTCACTCATGTCGTACTGGGCCCTTGGCTCATTACCCGGACACCGACGCTTGAGCCTCCGGACTGTCCATCGCTTGGACCTTCCACCGGCCCCCGAAGCGGTGATCCACTGTCTCGAAGGTGATTTGGCTATCAGCCGCGTGCGAACAGGCGTCTGTGCACCGTTCCCTTCCTCTGCCCCAAGGCTTCGACGAAGGGACAGTAAACACGAAACCCGAGACGCTGGTACAGCTTGATCGCGGCCTCGTTTCCCTGCTCCACGTTCAACACCACGTCGACCGACTGAGAAAGCAACTCCTCCACCACCGCGCTCGTGCACAGTGTCGCGTAGCCGAGCCCTCGGTAGTCAGGGTGAGTGAAGACATTGCCTACAATCCCCAGGCGGTAAGTCCGCGAAACAAGATGTGTGCCCGCCGTTGCCACCAGCCTGCCTCCCTTTTCGACCCCGTAGAAGACCCCTTGCTCAAGCTGGTAGGGGGCGAACGCGACATCGCCACCCCAGCGGTACAGCTCCTGCAAGCGGTGCACGTGTCCCTGTCCCAACCGTACCACCAGGCCGTCCACGGGGACGAAGTTGTCAGCAGTCAGAACCAGTCTGAACATATCCTCGACGGCCTGGAGTGAGTAGAACTTTCCCAGAACGCTCAGGTGGCCTGGCTTGAGGGCAAAGTGAGCTCTCTTGGTCTTCAAAGCCCCATCAAGAATAGGCATCAGGTCATCCGCTGCTCCCATGAAGAACACCCGGTCGGGAGGCAAACCCGTGAAGCGCAGGCAGAGAGCAGTAACCCTACCATATCTCAAAGCAGCGTACCATTCACACTCCCTGAATAGGGCCGGTTCCAGGTCCCCGATAGCGTACGCCGCATAGAGTCGGTCTAGTCGCAGGAAACTGTAGATTTCCTTCTTGGCCTCAACCCTCTTGACAGACAAAGTCATGCTAGGACCGCAGATACCTCAGCCTCATCTCCCTGGATACGCCAGACGTCAAGGCCAGCGCCCGCTCGGCATCCTCCAAAGACAAGGATCCCAATCCGCAGCAAGGACTAACCAGTGAACCCGCCAGCAAATCCTCGAAAGGTACGCCCTTTCTCACCAGCAGTTTCATGGCCTGGTGCAGTCTATCGACCAGAGTTTCCGTCGTCTCGTGGGCGAGCTTCTGCCCTTCACGGGGCACTATCCCCCAGGCTATGATGCCACCCCGCCGCAAGAAATCCTGCACCTCTGCAGCATACAGCGACAAGGACTCAGCATAGTCGTACGTATCGAAACTCAGGATATCAACGGAGGTGGACAGAACCACCGACCAATCCGTATTGCCACAGCAGTGAACCCCTTTGAGACCCTGCAACCCGCTCAACACCTCTTCCATGAGCGCCACTGCGTGGTCTCGTGTAAGTGCGACATAGGCCGAGCCAAATGAGGACAGGTATGGCTCGTCCACAAGCATTATGGTCATGGGATGAAGTCGACGGAGTTCCCCCTCTTGCGAAACTGCCTTGAGTCTCAGGTGCTTGGCAACGGCGTCGGCGAGTACGTCATCGTAGAGGACAGGACGTCTGTCCTGATCCACCACGGTCAGACCCCAGCTTATGGGGCCCGTCACCTGTCCCTTCACTGCCCTCCAAGAGTTGCAGGCCACTTCCGACAATAGGGCTAGACCTGCAGCATAAGCCTGACTGACAGCATAAGCATCCAGGTCGTTCTCCAGGTAGGCGAGGTAAAGACGCTCCAGATCCGCACTCAGATCTTGAGTTCTATCAACGTAGATGCGATCCCCCTCCAAGACAACCCCAGGAAAGCCCTCGCTGAATTGGACGTACATATTCTCCAGAAAACTGCGCTTCGGCAG
>JAUWYD010000153.1 GCA_030616025.1 Chloroflexota bacterium | reverse complement strand
TCACAACGAGGCGCGAAGCTCTGCCACATAGGCCGGCGATGCATGAGCGTGCCACGACTCCATTGACCCTGACAGCGAGCTGTGAGGGGGATTCTACCGTTACCGGGTCAGCTTGGCAAGGCGCCGGGAATGAGTTTGCCTTCTCACTTGGGCCATGGTAAGCTAAGCTCACAGAGTTGAGTACCCTCCTGGGGCTTGATGATCAACCTGAGAGGTTGCATCTGTACCGGCACCAAAGGGGGCTCGCCGGCTGAGTCTTGGCCAGTACGCCTCAGGCTCGCGTCCTGGCCGGGTCAGTGCGGCGGGAATCGCAACACCTCGGAAGAATGGTCGAAGCGGGAAGGAGTATAACGGTTGATGCCTGACCTAGCCACCGCGGCGGTGATCGCCTTCTCTGTCGTGCTCGGTATCTGGTTCGTCATTGGATGGCAGTTGAACCGGAGGCATGGAAGACGCCTGCTGGGATGGATCATCCGGGGTCTGCGGGCCACCGGCGGTCAGATCACCGCCAGCCGTCTGGGCTTGTCGGGCTTCCAGGTGAACGTCCACGACGCTCAGGCCCCCTTCAAGAGTATAGAGACGACTGTACTCCTGCAGCCCAGGGAAGTACTTCTGCTGTGGATACTCAATTATCTGCGGGGCGGGGCAGACTACTTCGTTCTCAACGGTACTCTGCGAGCCTCGCCACGAGGTGAGGTCGAGGTGACAACCAAGGGGGGAAGTTTTGCGAAACCATTGCTGAAGGAACTGAATGAGAAGACTTGGACCAGTCAGGAGACAGGCAGTGGCCTGATAATAGCCTCCCGGGGCAAGCAAGGTGAGAAGCTAGCTGAGGCTATCTCTCCTCTAATCGAAGATCTCGGCCCTCGCCTGTTGAGGCTGTCGCTCAGCAAGAAGGCACCTCACCTTCTGGTAAACCTCTCGCTGGCTGATCTGGATGAACAGTCAGCGCTCCTTCTTCTCTCCTCTCTGCGGGACCTGGCCCAGACTGTGGCCGGCGGTGGTCGTTGAGATAGCAAGAGGCCTTCAAAAAGCACCCTCACCGCCCGTCTTGTCCTGCTCTTCACCTTCCGCTGCCTTTTCGGTCATCAGGCGGCCCGTGGATCGCCTCCTCTCCAGAGCTGCGCTTGCTCCCGTGGCATAAAGAGACAATGGCCAGGCGTCGATGGTGTCGTTGAACTCTCGCACCGCCCGGCTCTCCCTGCCCTGTCGCATGTAGGCCACCCCCAGATTATAGTGACAGGCGGAATGGCGCTTGGGATGCAAACCTTCGCCATGCTTTTCCAGAACTTCCTCCAGAATGCGGACGGCCTCCTCGAGGGCCCCCACACGGACCAGCACGGCGGAGTAGCTGACGAGAGCGGTAATGCGGGTGACGAGATCGGGTTCCAAGCGCATAGACAGTCGATGGGCAGACAGGGCCGCTTTATGGTATCCCCAGGAAGAAAGCAAATTCCCCAGGTCAATCAACAACCGGCAACGCATGGTGATCAGATACAGAAAGAGGAAGAAGAAGATGGGGTTCAGGCTGGCGCCGGTAATTATGGAGATCCCGATGCTCAGACCGGTGAGAGCCAACACCTCCACCACGAGTCGAACGGAAGGCACCTCTCTTCTCAGCAAAGACAGCCCACCAACGACCATGATGAACAGCAATGCGCCCAAAACGATGACCAAATGGGGGTTCATAGCTTGTCCTCAAAGTCAGGCCCGTGAGGTCCCGTGGGGGGTCGCAGGGGCTCTCCTACCGAAACAGGTCCCCTCTCAGCCAAACATAGCCTCAGCCGTACGGCCCAGCATTTCGACGCCCCGCACTTCTGTCTCAAACAGGGGCACAATCGCCCGCACGTCTGGGAAGCTGCTCCAGATTCCTTCCATGTACCCTTGCTGCATCTTCAAGCGGTTCTTCACGAAGTCCGGAGCCTCCTCTCCAACCGCATCGTCCTCGATCTTCATGTTCACCACCACGCCACCCACAGGGATGCCGAAATCGTGGAACCAGGTGATGAAACGCTTGATGACCGCGATAGGCAAGGCTTCGGGCAAGGTCACAAAGAAGAAGGCCGTCTTTTGGTCATCGGTCAAAAGGTCCTTGGCCCGTGCCATGCGCTCCCGAAATTCCAGGAGATACTCGAGAAGAGGGTCTTTCTCCTGCTTCTTCTTGCTGTAGGAGAGCAACTCTCTAAGGCTCGTGGCCTCCTCTCGGCTCTTGAGCATTTTGTTGACCCACATGGAGTAGACGCTGGACATGCCCAGGAGGCGTCGCGCATTGGCCGTCGGTGCGGTGTCAAAGACGTAGGTCTCGTACTTGTCTTCGAACATGAGATCGATCATGTTCTCGAACATGGCCGACTCCTCGAAGGCCGGGTTCATGGTGGCTGACTCGACGAACTCGTCGGCCTTGGTCTTGACGTCGGCGAACTTAAGGAACCAGCTGATCTTGTCGCGGATCTCAACCTTGGACTTCTCGATGGTGTCCTTGGTGTCAATCTCATAGGCGTAGAAGTTGTCTACGCCCTCCACCAATGTGGGGACGCCAAAGACGTCTTGATCCAGCATGCTGGTCAGGCTGTGCACCGGGTTGGTCGAGGCCAGAAGCGTGCGCTTGCCCTGACGGGCGAACCACAGGGCCGCGGCCCCGGCCAGTACCGTCTTGCCAACCCCACCCTTGCCTCCGAAGAAGAGGTATTTCATGTCCGGGTTCTCACCTAGGAACTGCCGCATTGTCTTTTCGATCATCGGGCCCCTCCGAACATTACCTCACCCATCCTCTCGATCATCTCCAGGCCGGTTATGTCTCGCTCGAACTCGGGGACGTGAGCCAGCACCTCGCCGCCAAATTGCTCGTCTATTCTCCTCAGGGCGCCTTCCTGCATCTCCAGGCGGTGCCGCAGGAATTCGGGAATCTCCTGTGCTGCCAACTCGGGAGGGAGAACGCGGTTGACCACGTACCCTGAGAGAGGCACCTGGAACTTGGCGAATAGTGTGGCCGCCTTCTGGGTATCGAGGATCGCCATCTCCTCGGGGACGATGACGAAGAAGAAGGCGGTCTTCTCCCTGTCGGTCAGGATGCTCGACGACGTGTTGATCCGGTACTTGATCTCTTGCAGTTCCTTGAGGATCAGGTCCTCCTCGAACTCCCCGTCCCGTTGGACCACGGCTGCCACCTGCTGATACTCTTCCATCTCCTCACGCAGCCTGGTGATCTTGTCTATCCAATCGTCGTAAACGCTGGCCATGCTCAAATAGTACAGGGCGTGGCCCAAAGGGACCAAGTCGTAGATGTAGTAGTCGTATTCGGCTCCGACCACGATGTCCACCACCTTGTCAAAGATGGCGCTCTCCTCCATCGCAGGCTCGGCCGCCGCGGCCTGAATGTAGCTTTCGATCTCCTCGGGGATCTCGTCCATGCCGTACATATCGAAGATCTTCTGTCGGATTTCCTCCTGGTACTCCTTGATCCGCTGGTCTGCATCGATCTCCTGGGCGAAGAGGTTGGGCATGATCTCCACCGCCCCCTTTCCGAAGATGTCCTGCTCGAAGATGTCGGTCAAGGAAGCCTGGGGATCCACGGAGAACACCAACACCTTGTGGCCCTGTTTGGCCAGCCAGTGGGCTGTCGCGGCCGAGAAGGTGGTCTTGCCCAATCCCCCTTTGCCGCCGAACATGATGTACCGGCGGTCGGGATGTTCCTCAAAAATCCTTGCTAGCGATATGACAATCACCTCCTTTGTGGGCAGGCAGACAAGCATGCCGGGAAACACCCGCTTTTGCGTGCTTGGCTACCTGCATGCGGACTCTAGGCCAATGCGTCTGTCAGGTCACGTTCCCTCAACATGCGGCGCTTCCAGGTGGAGATCTGGGGCACCACATAGGGGAGGAGCCGCAACGAGTAATAAGGCGGCAAGATGGGAACGCCCAGCAGGTCGCCCATGGTGATGAGGATGAAGAGATGCTCCATGCTGCCCCGAGTCTTGAGGGCGAAGCGAGTCATGTCATGACCAGCCATGCCGTACAGGAAGTCTCGGGCACCCAGTCCCAATCTCCTCAGTCCACCGGATTCTTTCTCTTCTGGCATCTAGCTATCTCCTAATGCTATTCGGTCTTTCCATGGACCCATCAACCGATTTGATCTGTAAGGTCTCTTTCCCTCAACATGCTGCGTCGCCACGTATCCAGGGTGGGCACGATGTAAGGCAGGAGCCGCAAGGAGTAGTATGGAGGCAGTATCGGCACACCCAGCAAGTCACCGAAGACAATCAAAATGAATAGGTGCTCCAGCCTGCCCCGGGCCCTGTTCAGGTCGCGCACCATGTCGTAAATG
>JAUWYD010000350.1 GCA_030616025.1 Chloroflexota bacterium | reverse complement strand
TATTATACGTGGCTTTGACGGAGTTGGCAAGAGGTTGTCACATTCAGGCGATGTCAGTATAATTGTGGGTCGACATCTGGCTCAGCCTGCTGTGCTGGCGCTCGACGGTTTCACCCGTGTTCTCCAGAGTGGATCAGGCAGAGGTCTATGAAGTACGAAGCAGTCATCGGTATGGAGGTACATGCCCAGCTCTCGACCAAGAGCAAGATATTCTGCCGTTGTGGTGCCGAGATAGTTGATCGGGAGCCAAATACCCTTGTCTGCCCAGTGTGCCTGGGGATGCCCGGCGTACTGCCCACCATAAATCGCAGGGCCATAGAGTTCTCGTTCATGACGGCCTTGGCCCTCGAGTGCCAGGTACAGGAGGGGAGCATCTGGTTCGACCGAAAGAGCTACTTCTACCCTGACCTGCCCAAGAGTTATCAGATATCTCAGTATAGCTCCGTGATAGGCAGAGATGGATACTTGGTGCTCGAATTCAACGGCACGCGCAAGAAGATAGGCATCGCAGATGTGCATGTCGAAGAAGACACCGCGCGGCTGTATCACCGTGAGGACGGCGGTGACCGCTATGCCCTCGTGGATTTCAACCGCTCCGGCGTGCCTCTGATTGAAGTAGTGAGCAAGCCAGACATACGATCGCCAGAGGAGGCCAAGAGGTATTTGCAGGAGCTGCGCAAGTTACTGCGGTACATAGACGTGAGCACGGGCGACCTGGAGGCGGGATCCTTTCGCTGCGAGGCCAACATCTCCCTTCGGCCAAGGGCTGCTGAAACGATGGGCAACCGGGTCGAGATCAAGAACATGAATACCTTCATGGCGGTGGAGCACGCTTTGAGGAGCGAGATAGACCGGCAGACGGCCATTCTGGAGGCGGGGGGCACCGTCCACCAACAGACAGTGGGGTGGCGGGAGGAATGGGGGAGGACTGAGCCACAAAGGGCAAAGGAAGAAGCCCACGACTATCGATATTTCCCTGAGCCTGACCTGCCTCCCTTTGTAGTGACGCAGGCCTGGATTGAGGAATTACGCTCTGGCTTGCCGGAGCTGCCAGGGGCGAAGCGAGATCGGTTTATGAGCCAGTATGAGTTGCCTTCCTATGATGCGTTCTTGCTGACCGAAGATCCTGCCTTGGCGGACTATTTCGAGGAATGTGCTCGACTGTACCCGCGCACCAAGACGCTCAGCAACTGGATCACTGGTGAGCTTTTCCGGCTGCTGAAGCTGACCGGCGAGGAGATAGGGGCCCTCAAAGTGAAGCCGACTCAGCTAGCGGAGTTGCTGAGAATGGGGGACGAAGGGAGAATAAACATCAGCACGGCCAAGGCGGTCTTTGAAGAGATGTTCGAGACTGGCGGGTCGGCAGAACATATCATTGCTGAGAGCGATCTGATTCAGATAAGTGATGTGGATGAGCTTGATGCTATTGTGGCTCAGGTTCTGTCCGAGAACCCGGAAGCCGTCGGTGACTATCTGGAGGGTAAGACGGAGGTCCTTCGTTTCCTGGTCGGTCAGGTGATGAAGGTCACGCGAGGCAAGGCCAACCCCGAGGTGGTCAATCGCTTGTTGACAGATAGGCTGAAAGCGACAAACTGAGGATGGCCCTCATTCTTGGGCAATAGATTGCGTTCACGAGGGGGTTACTTCACGAGGGATGTGATGATCGCTAGCGGACTAGCGAACTGTGGAGGCACCATATGACGCCGTTGAGAAAAGCTCTAATGACGGGTGCGCTTCTTGTGGCAGTATTACTCACACTACTCGTCAACAGTGGCTGTTCTGTTCTGCGCGGTTCGCCGACGGCCACTCCAACGCCGACGAAGACCCCGGTTTCTGCCAGTGCTGCGGAGCCGACACCTACGTACACGACCGTGGCTCCTTCTCCGACGCCAGAGAGATCCTTCGATCGCTGCCCGCTGACCGGCCTAGAGATGACTCACCCCGCTCTGGCCATGCGGCGGCCTTTGGACATCAAGGTCGACAACTATCCCGGCAGTCGGCCGCCATCGGGGATCCACAAGGCCGACGTGGTCTTCGAGCACCTTGCAGAGGGAGCTATCACCCGCTTC
>JAUWYD010000300.1 GCA_030616025.1 Chloroflexota bacterium | reverse complement strand
CACCAGCCACCACAGCGAAGGAACCACCCTCAACACGTAGTACATCACCTCGACTACGATCAGCCCCAATCCGAGGCCCAAGACGCCCGCTTTCGCCTGGTCCGCGAGCCAAGCCCTCAGACTCTGCGTGGACAAGCCGTAGCGGTGAGGCAGCCGGAAGCCACCATAGTATTCAATAGGTAGCAGCAACAACCCGTAAGCCGTGAACAAGACAAGAAAATAACCTCCTACTATCAACACCGGGTGCCAAGTGTACACCGTGACCAGAGCTTTCATCCCCGACGATAGCCCACTGACGAGTAGAACTAGAGCAAACAAGCCCCCCAAGGCCATGTCGGCCACCAACAGACGGCGCTTCAGTCCAGAATAGGCACTCGCCTCCTTCTGGCGCTGTGGGTCTATGTCCTCCGCCTTCAGGATCCGGCTCTCGATCGCCTCTACTCCTTGGGCGTCGGAATCCAAGGCGAAGTGTCTATACACCACGCTCGTCATTGCGATCAACTCCAAGAAGTGCTATACTGCTATTTCACGTGTCATGATAGCACAAAGGGTATGTTCGGTCAAATACCCTCCTGTGGCCTCGGCGCCCTCAATGCGCGGAGCAAGGAATGGCGAAAGCTAAGCGCTGCGTGATCACCCTGACCACCGATTTCGGCATGGAAGACGGCAATGTGGCCGTGATGAAAGGGGTTATCTTGGGCCTTAACCCCGACGCTTGCATCGTTGACCTCACCCATGATATCCCTCCCCAGGATATCGCCGACGCCGCCTATGTCCTCCGCAGAGCCCACGCATACTTTCCCCCAGGCAGCGTCCATGTAGTCGTCGTAGATCCCGGCGTAGGCACCGAACGCCGGCCTATTGCTGTCAAGAGTGCCCACGCTTTCTACGTGGCCCCCGACAACGGCGTCCTGACCTATGTTCTGGAGGAACTGCGGAACAAGGGCCAGGAGATGCGCATCATCAACCTCACAAACCCCACGTACTGGTCGCCTCAGGTGAGTAACGTCTTCCATGGTCGAGACATCTTCGCCCCCGTTGCCGCCCACCTCTCCCTGGGTGTCGAGATCGACGCACTGGGAGCAGAGATCGACGAAGTAGTCACCCTCCCTCCTCCCCGGCTCGAGATCCGCGGCGGCAAGATCACCGGCGAGGTAACCCACATAGACCATTTTGGCAACTTATTGACAAACATCTCTCACTCCGACCTGATGCTGCTAGGTGACAGCGTCACCACCAAGGTAGGCCAGACCGAGATAAGGGGGCTTACGATCACCTTTGCTGCGGGGCAGACAGGACAACCTATCGCCTACGTAGATAGCTCTGGCTATCTGGCCATAGCGGTGGTAAATGGCAGCGCCCAACGCCTCCTCGGAAACCAGGTAGGCGAGTTAGTGGTGGTGGAAGCCTATCAGGATACGTCTATACAACCGGAGGGATTGTGACTGAGGGTTTGATGTATAGACAAGAGATAGAAGCTTTGGTCAGGCAGTTCGGTGAGCCTCGCCGACAGACCTGCACCATGGAGATCAGCCACGAGACCTTCAATTCCTGGCTGCGGAAGATATCCACCGGGCCCGTGTCCTGCCGCGGAGAAGTGATAATGGTCATCGTACGGCCCAACGGCAATGTGCTCCTCCATACGAAAGAGTTCTACCCGCCCGGGGTTTATCGTTTGCCAAGCGGTCGCGTCCTCTGGCAAGAAAAGGTCCAAGAGACACTTCGCCGTGAGGTAAAAGAGGAGACGAGCCTGGACGTGAGGGTGGAACGATTCCTAGGCCTGATCGAATACGAATTCCGCTGCCAAGGAAGCACTCTTCCCTTCGTGTCCTACATCTTTCGGCTAGAGGAGCTGGGCGGAGAGTTGTGCTGCCTCGATGATGGAGAGGCCATCACGGGCTTCCGCGAGGCATCGGTCGAGGAGCTGCCCACCGTGGCTGCCCACTTGGAGCAGCTTGAACCCGAGTGGCATGATTGGGGCAACTTCAGGGCCATTGCCCACAACATGGTGCGGGAGATGCTGGCCGGCTGAAGGCCTCCTGCGGTGTTGCCGGGTGACATGCTCATTCCGCCTTTCCCCTCTCGCTGCCACCCCGCAGCCCACAGCTGGAGCGCCAACGTGAAGCGCTCTTCCGCGGTCGACACGGGTTGACATGTCGGCGTGCTCATGAATCGCCGCTCTCATCCCCGGCTGCAAAATGGTCCCACCCTCCTCGCTTCAGTAGAACCTGCTCACCATCCGGGAGCTCAATCCAGCGACCTCCTTCCGCCGTAAGCACCTCGCCAACGCACGTGACCACGGTTCCGGTGGCCTCTTCCACCTCAGCGGCCAGTTCTTGCGCCGCCTTCTGGGGTACTGTCAAGCAAAGCTCGTAGTCCTCTCCGCCGTGCACTGCCAGCGCCCAGTCAACCTGCCCGGTCAGTTCCGCCACCTTGCGCGTCGCCCCGGATATGGGCAGTCGATCTGCCCACAGACGCACACCGACACCACTCTGATCGCAGATGTGACCGATGTCGCTGCTGAGCCCATCGCTTAGGTCGATCATGGAGGTTGCCTGACAGCCGCTGGCAATGGCACGACCTTCCCAAACCCTTGGGCTGGGCGTCAAATAGGCGCCCAGAAGCTGCTCTCCTTCCTCCTTCCCCACCGGCAAATCCGGCTGCTCCAGTAGCGCCAGTCCCGCCGCCGCCTC
>JAUWYD010000165.1 GCA_030616025.1 Chloroflexota bacterium | reverse complement strand
CAGCGCCAATCCAAAGCCCTTACCGATCCGCTCAGGAACACGGTGGCGCGTGACCCAGCCCCAGATACGCCGAACGAGATCCAAGCCTGATCTGAACAGGCTCAAGCTGCCCCTCCACGAACCAAGAACCACGGATAGGATCAAGGTGCCTGCCAACCGACACATCTGAACGCTCTGCTCCAGGAACTGGTGGCGCTGTCGTGAACTGCGTCTTCTTCCTTCGTGTTGCCGTCCACCGAAGTCTGGAACAAGCTGCGACTTCAGAGATTGAGTCAGAGATCGTGCGCCCTTGAGAGCAGCATCCTCTTTCCGACGAGTCTGGCGCGCTCTCCTGGCCTGGCCTGCACCTTCTGCGGCCTCGTCACCGCCATCCGCGAGTCCCAACAGCACAGAGGCCTTGGCCAACGATGTAAGCCTGCGCGCGGTGCCCCCGCCCCTTGGACGAGGGCCATCCGTCACCCAGCTAGTTTTCGACGTCGACCGGAGCAGCAGTGCTGAGAAGTCTGCGTGGTTTCCGAGGATGCCCGCCAGGTGTTCTGCTGCAGCTTCGACCTCGGACTCGTCCACGACCGTCGCCAACTCACCAGCGGCGTGCAGAAATGCCCCTTCATTCCCGCCAGCCATTATCAGCAACCAGTCACCGGGCAAGATCTGGCGATAGGAGAACTTCGGGTCTGAAAGGTCGGCGCTCCTTCCCAACACGAAGCCATTGCTCCGCCAATCTTCATCGGGGCTTTCCTCATCCCACGGCGCTGGATTCACAAAACTGCGCGCTCGGCCACGGCTGAGGATGAGAATGCCACCCGGTCCCACGCCACAAGCGTAGGCATCACTACCACGGATCGCCACGCAGCTGAGAGCCGCAAGAAGCGCTTGCCCCTCACGTCGCACTCGATTCCTGAGATAGAGATATCTGTTGGCGTTCCTCACAGACTGCCGGAGTCTGTTGGTCACTCCGCCCCGGGACCGACGATAAGTCTCTCGCGCAACTCCTTCCACCCGATCGCAGGCACGTTCTAGACCAACGCCGTGGTTGACCGCATGGGATACCACATACAGCTTGCCCCAACTATTGGCCGCATCAGTGGATGCAGTACTGCTGTCGGAAAGCACGCTTGTCTTGAGCCTGCCGTTCACAGCCTGAAGTCTAATGGCCTTCACTCCCAAGCGCTCTCTCATTGTCCGCCTCCTGACCCCCCTAGCTAGATCAATCAAGTGACCACGCGACTATTCCTGGCCCGGCATTCACAACTTGTTTGTTTTTCGTGAGTGCTGTGTGCTATAATGCTGTTGAAGACACTCTGTCTCGCAAGGATGAGCATGCTGAAGAAGGTGGTTTTGCCCGCCATCGCGTGCCTGATTGTCACCGCACTGCTCCTTCCTTGGCGTCCTGGCGAAGCACAGCAAGCGCCAGCCAGGTACTTCCCACAGACCGGCCATTACCTCGGCGAACCCTTTCGATCCACTTTCGAAACGCAAGGCGACCTACAGTTATGGGGCCCCCCTATTACGGAAGCCTTCGAAGAGAACGGTCGCCTGGTTCAGTATTTTCAGCGCGCCCGGATGGAGTGCCTCGCGGAACCCCAAGGTCCATGCGAAGTGCGTTTGAGCCCACTGGGAGAACTTCTCGGCGAGCGCACGCCACGAACGCCTCCTGTACCGGAGCCCATGATCAGCGATGGACTTTGCCAGTACTTCACAGAAACCGGACACAATGTTTGCTTCAGTTTCCTCACCTTCTACCTGGATCACGGAGGTCCTGACACCTTGGGTCCTCCGATAAGCGAACCCACAATTGAGCCAGGCATGCTCACACAGTGCTTTCGGTATGCGCGGATAGAGTGGCATATGGATGCGCCGCCCGACACGCCGATGAGGCTTGGAGCTATCGGCCAAGAACACTTCCACGCGAAAGGATTGGATCCGACCCTGCTCCTCCCCGTGGAATCGACACCCGTGTCCTACACTGGTGCCCAAGATATCAACGTGGGAGATTACGTCAGGGTAGGGGACACCGGAGGTGCGGGACTGCGCCTGAGGTCCGGCCCCGGACTTGGCCGCCAGCCGATAGAAATGCTTGGGGAAGGGACCACTCTCCGGGTGGTCGGAGGGCCCGAGCATGCTGACGGCTTCACATGGTGGTATCTGGACTACCGCGGATCCCTGGGTTGGTGCGCTGGCGAGTGGCTCGAACGCACTGAGGCGCCCGGCTCGCCGTAGACAATCTCTGAATGCAAATCCCGACAGAGTCGACCTCATCGCGACCTCACTGCCCTTTACGTAGGCATCACGAAACTACGCCCAAGCGTCACCACAATGTCTCTTCCCTCTTCCACCTTGGGATCCAGGATGACGAATTCTGGACCCACCCGCAAGAGTGCGGATATTAGAACGGCTGTCTCGGCCATTTCGCGGCGGCTGGCGATGAAGGTTCCCTCCGACACAATCTGAGTACCATCACTTTGGGCCCACGCATTGTAACCCCGGCGCTGCAACAAATCGGCCACCTTGAGGGCTAGTTCCGGCCTCGAGACATCAGCCCGCACCAAGATACGGGCGTCTGCCACTTCCGGCTGCCAGGACTCTTCAGAGACAACCGAACTATCCACCAAGTGAGATATCAATGCTGCAATTTGATCCAGCCTTGGAAGAAGTACTTGTGCGCCGTCTGGGGCCACATATGGAATAGTCAACGATTCGTCAACTACTCGCAGCTGCATGTCTTGGAGTTCGATCTGGGCCGCCAGATTGGCCAGAGCCATCACGTCTTGGGTTGGTAAGTCGGTTGAGAAAGCTTTGCCTAGCAGAGGCAGCAACTCAGGTAGCGAGAAGACTATGTCCAGTCTCAACGCCTTCTCGCGCACAGCCAAGAGCACCTGCTGTTGCCGACGCATCCTGGAGAAGTCACTCGTTTCGTGGCGAGCCCTCACGTACTGCAAAGCTGTCTCGCCATTCATGTGCTGCTTCCCGGCTGGGATGTGGATGCTCACGTAACCATAGCTGTCATCTGGATACCGGTCATCCCTCATCGGCACAGGAACGTCAACGGTGATGCCGCCCAAGACATCTATGATCCGCTTGAAGCATTCGAAATCAAGTGTTCCATAGTAGTCGATGGTAACTCCAAAGTTGTGCTCGAGAGTCCTTTTCATTAGACCAGGCCCAGCCCCTTGAGTACCTACGAACTCTCCATAGAAATATGCGCTGTTGATCCTGTTCTCGCCGTGTCCCGGTATCTCGACCCACAGGTCCCGAGGGATGGAAACTAGAACAACCCTCCTCTGCACAGGGTCCACGCTGGCGATCATGATTACATCAGCTCGTCCTGGCAGCGCTGAGCCCGGGTGTTGATCCACTCCCATGATCAGGATATTTAACCTCTCCCTCCCCTGCCAAACAGGCAAGGGCTCGGTCGCGCGCACCGGCGTGTCCAAGGGGGCTTGTCCACCAGAGACGTGTCCACGCCCCAGGGACCATTGAACCCCACTCAGGAGGTGCCCAGCACCGTGTGTCAAGCGGTAGCCCGTCTGAAAGCCGGTTACGAGAAAGGCTAGCGCCAGTATGGTACTCACAATCCGATCAACCCGGGCAAGCGGAGACACGCGGTTTCGCTCAGGCTGCCGAATCACTGAACGTCTCCTCCCAGCCTAGTGTAGATATCGAAACAGCCAAGAGACTGTCCCGTGCCTGTAGGCCTATCACTCCACTCTCAGCCTGCGGGCGACACGAGTGGCGCCGAGCACGCAGATCAACGCCAACCCGACCCCCAAGGTCTCGAGCAGGCCAAGTCCGGTCTGAGGCATTTCCGATGACTCCGGCCCAGGGCTGCTCATGCCTGGACCATCATGCCCAGTGCCGTTGTTCGAGCCTTCAACAGTTGGACTTGCAGTCGTTGCGGCGACGACCAAGGTCGCTGTTGGTGCCGCTGTTGGTGTTGCGCTGGGCAAGGGAGAAAGAGTTGGTGTGGCCGGAACCTCAGGCTCCGCAGTGGGCGCCCTTACCTCCGGGGGCATCGCGACCTCCGTGGGCACGGCGAGGAACTTGAAAAGGACAAGCCCTCCGATGCCCAGCAACCCGAGGAAAAGCGACGCCGTGAGTACCAGAGCAATCACCATAAACAGCCTGCTGCTTCTCATCCCCGTTCCGCTTTCCATCTTGTCT
>JAUWYD010000279.1 GCA_030616025.1 Chloroflexota bacterium | reverse complement strand
GCCACGACATCCAAGGTGGGGATGCCGACGATGGGTATGCCCAGTGAGAAAGACAGACCTTTAGCCACCGCCAAACCTATCCTAAGCCCCGTGAACGAGCCGGGTCCCAGGGCCACCGCCAGTCCGTCCAGTTGCTCCGCCGCCATACCTTGCCTTTCCAGCATCTGCACGACGGTAGGCATGAGTTCCACCGTGTGGTTCTGGGAAGTATGCCAGGCAGATTCGGCTCTTGGTCCCGTTTCTGCGTCGAAGAGGGCCACGCCTGCCAGCTCGGTGGCGGTGTCAATGGCTAGGAGGGTGGGAGCCATGCTCAGGACTCCAATGCCTTTTTCAAACGACGGAGCAGTTGACAGTAGCGCTGACCTTTGGCCTGAATAGATATGTTGCGTTGTTCCTGGCCTACGTGTTTGAGCATGATGTATAAACACTCCACCGGCAGGATTCCCCTGGCCTTCTCGGCCCATTCTATGACGCAGATTCCATCGGCGTAGAGAAACCCGTCAATGCCCGCCTGCACAATCTCCGCGATGCTCTCGAGGCGGTAGAGATCAACGTGGTAAAGGGTGCCAGATCTGCTGTGGTACTCGTTTACCAGGGTGAAAGTGGGGCTGGTTATGGGCTCACTGACCCCTTGGGCGTCACCGATGGCCTGAATGAGAGTGGTCTTTCCCGTCCCCAGCTCGCCTTCCAGGCAGATGACCTCCTGTCCCTCCAAGAGCTGGCCGAGCAAGGCCCCGAGTTGCCGGGTCTCCGATACACTGTGGCTGACCAAGGTCAAGCTTTCACGGTCCACCATAACGTCTCGCGATACGCCCGTCGCCGATGGCGAATTATATAGCCTTTGCTGGGGATGCACAAGCTATACGCGCCAAGTTGTCAACGTCATTCTAGGTGCGACCTGGGGTTCCGATGGATCCTCCTCTCGCCACTGTGAGCCAAAGAGACCACAGCGGTGCGGCCTTCGCACCGAGTCGAGCTGAAATTCATGCCCGTGCCAGGGTGAGAAGATCCCGCCGGACTCCAACAGCCCCTGGTGCATCGGGATCTGCAATCCCGTACCCGCTTTGAGAAGCGTTCTTCGACGCCCTCGTGGCAGGCCTGGCTAGATCCGGCGCAGTGTGGTAGTATTGCGCTGTTGTGCGCTACTTGGTTATTTCCGACATACACGGCAACGTTGTCGCTCTTGATGCGGTCCTGGCCGATGTGGACTTGGAGGCCGTAGATCAAATATGGTGCCTCGGAGACTTGGTTGGCTACGGGCCTTCTCCCAATCAGTGCATCAACCGCCTGAGGGAGTTTTCGGACTATCATTGTGTTGCCGGCAATCACGACTGGGCTGCCATTGGCAGGATAGACATCGTGGAGTTCAACCCCAGTGCTCAAATGGCCTGTCGATGGACCGGCCAACAGTTGAGCCCGGAGAATAGGGACTACCTTGAGAGGCTGCCCACGAGGATTGTGCAAGGCAATTGTACTTTGGTGCATGGAAGCCCTCGAGAGCCGGTTTGGGAGTACATCATCTACCCCTCAACGGCACAACTCAATTTTCAGTTCTTCGATAGCCATTTGTGTTTTGTGGGTCACACCCATGCCCCTGCTGTCTTTCATGAGGAGACCTCGACGCAGAAGTTTGAGATCAGCATTCCCGTCGCGGATCAGCCGATACGTATCGACGACAATCGCCTGATCGTCAACCCAGGCAGTGTGGGACAGCCTCGAGATGGTGATCCACATGCCGCCTACATGATCTTGGACGAAGAGGCGAGGATCATTGAGTATCACCGGGTGTCGTACGACATTGCGTTGACACAGGATCTGATGCTGGAGAAAGGGCTCCCGGATAGCCTCATCAGCCGCTTGGCTTTTGGCTGGTAACCGACTCGGGGGAACTTCTTTGCCGCCATACACGTCTTAGGAGTAGAGAGAAGGATAGCAGGAGGGTGATGATGAGAAGAGCTATCTCGCTGGCGATGGTTGTGATTTTGTCCGTGTTGCTCGTCGGATGCGCGATGGGAGCACCTGCCCCACTGGCGCCGGAGGCGATGGAGAGGAGTGTGGAAGTGCCCTTGGATGTGGCAGCTGAGGCTCCCCCACCGATGCCTGCGGCCACGCCTGCGCCTTACGGCGGGGCAGAAGACCTGGTGAGCAACCGCATGATCGTGCGTACTGCAAGCTTGTCCCTCGTGGTTGAGGACACAGAGGAGAGCCTGGAGGCGATAGAGAACCTATCTTCGGAGCTGCAGGGATACATATCTGACCTTCGCACCTGGCGGGTCAACGAGCAATTGGCTGCGTCCGTCACTCTGCGGGTCCCGGCGGAATCGTTCGATGAGGCCAGAGAGCGGATCAAGGATCTGGCCACAGAACTCGAGAATGAGAACGTCTCCGGCCAGGATGTGACCGAGGAGTATGTCGATCTGGAGGCTCGTCTAAACAATCTGGAGGTCGCTGAAGAGGAGCTGCTGGAGCTATTGGCCTCAGCCCAGGAGACTCATCGGGATGCCGACAGCATATTGGCCATCTATGGGGAGATCACGAACGTCAGACAACAGATCGAGCAGATTCAGGGCAGGAGGCAATACCTGGAGAATGTATCCTCTCTGGCAACCTTGACCATCAACCTTACCCCGGAAGAGGTCGAGGAGCCAGTCGTGGAGGCGGGTTGGGAGCCGATGCGGCAGGCGAGGGATGCGTTGCGCACGCTCGTCAATGTCCTGAAAGCTCTCGTGGATCTGCTAATCTGGGTGGTGCTGTTCTTCCTGCCCGTGGCCGCAGTTCTGTCCGTGCCCTTCGTCCTGGCTTGGCTGGGCTGGTACTTGTGGAGGCGTAGGAGAAGGCGTTCGAAGGCAAGCTAGCTACGAGAAGAGGGGTGGGCGCCGCCCCCCCCCAAAATGAGAACAGGCCCCTAAAAAACAAAATAAAACACCATGCGGTGTTT
>JAUWYD010000362.1 GCA_030616025.1 Chloroflexota bacterium | reverse complement strand
CCGTCCGCAGGGGCTCCTATCCTGCATAAGAAAGGCCTGCGGACACAGAATCCGCAGGCGGCAACAGCCACTTGTCTTGTGGCGATCACAATGTGGGCAATGCTACGTTTTCGACCTTCGTCACTCCGGGCACCTGTTCCATCAGGGTCTTCTGCACGTGCGTCTGCACAGTCATAGCGGAGAAGGGACAGCCAGCGCAGGCCCCCATGAGCCTGACCTTCACCACCCCATCATCCGTGACATCCACCAGTTCGACATCTCCCCCGTCCATCTTGAGGAACTCCCTGACACTTTCCAGGGCCTTCTCGACTTCTTCGCGCATGAATGTTGCACCTCTTTCTCTCTGTCAATTCCAAGAGGAAAAGCACCCTCTCTCACTAATGATACCACAAGTCACCACAACCTACCAAACCTGCTGCAAACACTCATGCGTGAGATGCTGGGCCCAGACCAGGCCAAAGACGCAGCCGGTCGCGTTACACCGGTCAAAGGAGAAGCGAGTCGAATGTGTGGTCTTGCTGGAACATTAGCAAATCAGCGCACGGGGACCGTGGACGTCGCACCGTGTACCCCACTGAAGAATGAACGGGGAGTCGCAGGGACCTATGGAAGATGGTACAATTGCCCGAAGAAAGGAACCATTGATGACGAGTCTCTATCAGGCCGTGATATTCGATGCCGGGGGCACCCTGATAGGACAGGATGATCCCCTGGGGTTTGAGAGGCAACTCGCCGCCGCATTTGCTGACTTGGGTGCATCAGCCACAGCGGAGGAGATACATTCCCTCATGCCGAAACTGCGGGAAGAGGCAAGGAAGCGCAGAGAACGCATCGGCGGTTGGAGCAGAACGGCCGACGAGGAGAAGCGCAGTGTTCTCTGGGTAGCGCGCTTTCTCCTTGAGAACCTCGGTGTCTTGGAGGATGTTGAGGCAAAGGCAGCGGCGATCTTTGAGCGGTTTGCCGCCGGAGAGTTCATCAGCCTCTTCAGCGACGTGGAACCCACTCTGGAGAGTCTTCAACGACGAGGGATCACCATGGGAGTGCTGTCCAACTACGCTCCTTTCCTGGAGCGCAACCTGGGCCTCCTCGGCATTCACCACTATTTCGCCTTCTTTGTGGTCTCAAGTCTCGTGGGGTTCGAGAAACCTGATCCTCGCATCTTCCGGCTGGTGATGAAGAAAACGGGTTATCCTCCAGAGGAGATTCTGTATGTGGGCGATAGCATTGCCGACGACGTAGAGGGAGCCCAAAGAGTCGGTCTGGGCGTCATCCTGCTCGACAGATTCGACCGCTTCCCTGAAGCTCCCTGCGAGAGAATAGCCAGCCTCGCCGAACTCATACAACTCTTCTCATAGCGCCCCTCCATGTCAACCAAGCCCCCGCAAGGTTTGCAAATCGACTTGGGGAATGCTAGACTTCACGCTGCTTGAAGGTGTTGACGATGGGCGGCTTCTTCAGGGACGTGTACTGTGTAGTCCGCATGATCCCTCCGGGGCGAGTAGCCACCTACGGCCAGATCGCCACTTACCTGGGTAGCCCCCACGCAGCCCGCACAGTCGGCTGGGCCCTTGGTGCTCTGCCCGCCGGGACCAGCGTCCCGTGGCATCGAGTCATCAACGCTCTGGGCAGAATAAGTGCCTCGCGTAGTGGGCACCGTGCTGACCAGCAGAGAGCGATGCTGGAGGAGGAGGACGTGGTCTTCGACGAGAGTGGTCGCATCGATCTGAACAAACACGGTTGGAAAGGCCCCAGATGAGCGAGGACTACCCTCACTATCGACGTAACTTTGCAGCTTTCGTCGGCGACTGGGTGTTCTTCGTCACTGGCATGGCATTCGTCAGCTACGTGAGTGTCATACCCGCCTTCGTCAACCGACTCACCGATTCTGCCCCTCTCATCGGCCTGGTGACCACGATTGCCAGCGGTGCCTGGCTTCTCCCACAGCTCCTGAGTGCCCATTATGTGGCCGGCAAAGAGAGGAAGAAGCCGTT
>JAUWYD010000035.1 GCA_030616025.1 Chloroflexota bacterium | reverse complement strand
GGTACGGCCCAGATCAAGAGGCGCAAGGCGATGGCCGCATGGGGAAGGTAAGCTTGACCGCCGAAGATGAGGATGATTCCTTCAGCGTAGAAGGTGGTCAGGAGGGCCACCGGCAGACTGATGATGATCAGAACCTTCAGTGAGACAGTGTAGGTCCGAACGAGGGCATCTCTTGCTTCCCTTGCGTAGCGGGACATCACAGGAAAAATGGCGACGGTGAAGGTGGATGGAATGATGTTCAATCCGTCGAGGAAGCGGTATGCTGTTGTGTACCAGCCAACAACCACATCACCCTTCATCGGTTGGAGGAGTGTCACGTCCACTCGCCAGAAGACCGTGGCCAACAGGTGGTTGAGCATTAGTGGGTACGAGGTTCCGACCATCTCTCGATTGAAGCTCGGGTCGAACTCCAGACTTGGGCGCAAGAAGAGATGAACCAGTAGGTAGAGAAGAATCAGGGCGGTGACGATGTTGGTGACTATGGCCACCGCGGCGAGCCCGATGATCCCGAGGCCCATCACCAAGACCGCCACGCCGAGAGTGACTCTGATGATGGTCGTGACCGTCGTGATGGCCGCAGGATACTCCATCTTTTCGTACGCCAGGAAGACAGAGGTCAAGGCTGCTGAGATGCTGCCTGGGATGAGGCTCAGCGCCAGCAGGAGGATGGTCACGGTCGTGTCGTCCGACAGCGCAAAGAGGTGTCGCCAGGCTACCAGGAAGGCGAACAGCAGCGGCGTGACGGCCAAGACGATGATCAGCCGCAGGATGGCCGTATTGCTTAGATATCGGTTGGCCTGGCTACGGTCCTTCGACACCTCTCTGGTGAGCAAGGTGTTCAGGCCGAAGTTCGTGACTATCTCCAGGAAAACGTACACCACTATGGCGAAGCCATACTTACCCGCTCCCGCGGGGCCCAGTATGCGCAGCATGAGCATGGCGAAAGCTGTGTCGATCAACTTGTTGAGGAAAGAAGCAGCCATCGGGGTCATGCTGTTCTTGATGACTCTCTTGATGAGGGGATCCTCTTCTCCCTCCTTGTATACTGCTCCCCACAGCCAGAAACCAGCCACAGCCAGCATGACCGCCGCGGCCATGAAGCTGCCATAGAGGCCCAGCTTGAAAGACATGGGACTGTAACGGAAGCGTACCACACTGTGTCCCGCCTCGAGCGGTACGGCGCGGAAGTTGTGGTCTGCCTTGTAGATTTGCAGTTCCCGTTCCTCGCCCTCTGGCATTTGCAGGAACGCTTTCCAGCCCGGGAAATAGCTGTCCGCCAGTACCAACCATCCCCTACGGGTCATCCGTACCTCCGCCGTGACCTGGTTGATGGTGTATTCCCTGAAATTCACGCGAGGCACCGTTTCGTCACCGCCCGGGGCGGGGAGGTCCGCAAAGCCATGGGGCGGTTGCTCTTCCAGCAGGACACGTTGCGTAGGGTCGGTTTCCCTCAGTTCATCTAGGAGTGCTTCCCTGTTCTCGATCACCTCTGTCTGGTAGACGACGAAGGCACGGGGCAGATAGTCCTCATTGCGATAGATCCGAACTTCGTCATCATAGACCAAAGTGTAGCCTGGGTTGGGGATGTATTGAGTAGTCACTACATACTTGACATTCAGCAGGTCCAAGAGGCGAGAATCGAGGGAGTCATAATCGTAGAGGGGTGCGATGCGGTTGTAGATTAGCTCTCCCTGTTCTTCGATGAGACCC
Source organism: Chloroflexota bacterium (assembly GCA_030616025.1). Taxonomy (GTDB): domain Bacteria; phylum Chloroflexota; class Anaerolineae; order UBA7937; family B3-Chlor; genus B3-Chlor. The sequence continues at coordinate 6,994 of JAUWYD010000035.1, read as the reverse complement.
ATGAATTCGGCATACTGTTTGGGGATGACGGAATCGTACCCTCTGACGTCGTGCAGGTTGTAGTACATACCTACATTTGCATTGAACGTCTTCTCGCCCTGCGCGTTGAAGGATGCCAGGCGATAGAGCTCACCGTCAGCCTGCAGGAAGCCTACCGACGGAGGCGTCAACTCCGCTAGCTTCGGATCGGTCGCAGGGTTGAAGCCGGCGGCGATCACTACTAGATCGAGGACCAGGACGATGATAGCCAGCGGCTTCCAGATTCTGTGAGCCCTCCAACGTCCGGGCAGGTAGATGCGACACTGACTAATCCTGATCACAGCTCCGGCGGCCATGAGAAACAGGCTGAAAATGAACAGATTGCGCCATTCGTAGGAGAGAAGAACGCGCCCGTTGGCGAAAGCACCTTGGGCCAGGTCGGAGCTTAGTAGGAAGCGGTCCGCCAGGGGGATGAATGGGCCAGGCTGCAAGAAGGTCAGAAGGAGTAGAGCTAGGCCGAGGGCTCCTGCCCAGAAGGCTATCCAGCCAATGGGGCGCGGAGTGAAGAACGAACGCCGCGTGCCTGCGTCCTCTTGATGCTCTTTTCCCAAAGACGCCGCTCCCAGTCCTGCCAGTATGGCCATGCTTACGGTATAAGGGAAGACCCAGCGAAAGGGGGTGTGGAGTTGGTTGTAGCCGGGCAAGAAGTAATAGAGGAGGGCATACAAGGGCGTCCCGAAAGCCAGCAACAGGGAAATGATGGCGAGGAAAGTGAATAACCACACGTAGCGGTCCCTGCGGCGCAGCAGGGCGACAAGGGCGAGAAGGATGGGCAGAAGGCCCACATAGCTTCCAGCCTCTACGTAGTTCTTGATCCCCCAGAAGATGGTACTGACGGGCTGGCCCGCGAAGTTCTGGGTCACCGGAGTCGTTTGGCGGGCGACGATATCGAAGTAGCTATGATGGCTGGGGTTACCGAAGAAGTCGGGTATGAGGAAGGTAATCACCTGGCGCAGAGGATATGCCCAGCCTATGATATCTTGGTAGCTAGCTGAGCCTTGCCTGAAGTTGACGCGGGCCAGCTCGAGGAAAGGGATCAACTGTACAGCGCCCAGCGCCACTCCCAGGGCGACCATTCCCAAGAGAAGAAGAGCCAGGAGGAGTATGGGCCTGGTGGCACGTTCTTTCCACCATTCGACCCCCAGCCGGTAGGCTGCATAGAAACCGGTGACCAGGACCACGTAATAGGACATCTCGGCGTGGCCAGCCAGGAACTGAATGCCCAGGACAACCGCTCCGCCCAGAAGGTACGGGATGGCCGGCCGCGCAGATGCTTTCCTCTCTTGTGTTCTTATCGCCAGTTCCGTTGCTACTAGAACCAGTGGTAGCCACGTGGCCGCTGCGATGACCATGGGAAAGTCCACGCTGACGATCATGAAACCACTGAAGGCGTAGGTCAGCGCCGCGACGGTTGAGCCCAGCCTGCCTCCGCCGATAATGCGCACGAAGATGTGCATGAACAATCCGGCGAGGAAGAGATGCAGCACGGTGAAGTAGCCATACGCGTTGGGGAGAGGAAGTACGTAGAAGAGAAGGCTGAAGGGGTAGAGTGCTGAGTGTTGACCGGCGGCCAAGAAGGGGACGCCCGCGAACACGTAAGGGTTCCAGAGGGGAATTTGTCCCTCTTGCAGAGCCTGGACGATGAAGGTCTTCCAGGCATAGTTCTCCAGCAACAAGTCACTCAGCAATTCGTTGTGGGGGACTCCGACTCCCACTTGGCTGGCGAACGTTTGCCAAGGTTGGAAGGCGTAGAGGTTGTCGAAAGGCACAAGGCTCTTGCCACCGAAGGTAACAGGCCAGAAGAGGAGCAGTGGAAGGACCAGGAGGACGAGGACTATGAGGAGGTCATATACTCTCTCTTTGCTAGTCAACTACACCCTCTGCTCTGGTGTGGCTTTCCCACTACCGGTATCGCCATCTCATTTGCCATACGCGCCACACCGCTTCGAGGATGATTCTCGAGCTCATCTTGGAGAGACCCATAGAGCGATCCTCGAAGTAGATGGGGATCTCACACAAGCGAAGACCTTTCCGTTGACAGGCGTAGGCTACTTCTATCTGAAAGGCGTATCCCTCGGAGCGGATACGATCCAAGTCCAGAGCAAGCAGGGCTTGGCGGCGGAAGCATCTGAAGCCACCTGTGGTGTCGTGTATACGGAGTCCGGTGATCACGCGGGCGTAGAAGTTGCCTCCCCAACTGAGGAATCGTCTCCACGGGCTCCACTTCTCGTCAACTCGGCCTTCGGGTACGTACCGAGATCCGATGACGACGTCGCATTCCTGTATCCTCTCCAGCAAGTGGGGGAGATGGGATGGAGAGTGGGAGAAGTCAGCGTCCATCTGGATGACATAGTCGACGCCGGCGTCCAAGGCATAGCGGAAGCCAGTGATGTAGGCCGTTCCCAGACCCATCTTACCCTGGCGATGGACTACATGCACTCTATTGGCATACTGCGCTGCCAAATCATCGGCTATCTGTCCAGTGCCATCCGGGGAATTGTCATCAATTATCAGAGTCTCGAGGCCGTCAAGTTCCAGAGTCATCAATTCGGCCACCATCTGAACCAGATTCTCGGCCTCGTTGTAGGTGGGCATGACCACCATCGTTTTCGTAGTCAAGAAATCTCACCCGTCCTTGTCTTGCGCTGATTATACTAGCTGGGTGTGGTGAGTGCAAGATGTTTTCAACACACCGGCCGGCTGGTGGTAACAGGCATTTGCGCAGGGGGCGCACAGGGGCTATAATGTGTCTTGGGGATCCCAGTTTGACACTGCCGGCCTCCTCACTATGTACTGAGAGCGGCCGGCCTAAGGAGGTTTCCATGTTCAAAGAAAGGATCGCACAACACTACGCCCGACTTGGAAGGAACCAAAAGAGGATCGCCGACTTCTTGACCCAGGAATACCGCGAAGCAGCCTTCATGAACGGTTCTGCGCTGTCGCAAAAGCTGGAAGTGGATCCCGCGACGGTCACGCGGTTCGCGCAACGGCTGGGTTACGCGGGATATCCGGAGTTGGTGCGCGAGATTCAAGAGCTGGTCAAGGAGGAACTCAAGGCAGCTTACGGATGATCTCCTTGGAAAGTGTGGCCGACGCGGTCTGAAGAGACATTCCGGCAGCTTCTCGCGGGGAGGCGAAGGCTGGCAGTGGGAACTAACTGCCTGCGGCTTGAGTAGGCGTTCGCTTGGATGCGTGCATGCCTGTACTTCCATAGGAGGGCACCCCGATCTTCCCTCGCAGCATGACAGGCCTGGCCACCACCTTGACGTGTTGATAACTCTCCTCGGTGCTCACTATCTCAGAAGCCAGCTTGACATAACGCCTGGTACGAGCACTATTAGCCCTCTTTCAACGCTTCCCCGTAGGGTGGAGAGCCCCGTCCAGCAAGTCCATCCATGAGCCCCGGTGCTGGGCACCTGTCCCTGTGGGCGACCTCCTTCGGCTTACCTTCACAGACGCGATCCTTGACGTGCTCCGATGGGTCCATGCCCAGACGTCTGGATGCCAGAGTCTCGAGTTCTGGCTAGGGCAGTGGGTGGTTGAGGTCGTCAGAGAGGTGGGAAGCGTTCTGTGATTCTTGGGCACGCCCAGTCGTTGACATGGGACAGGCGATGCGATAAAATCTCTTGTGCGATTGGGACGCCGGTTTTGCAGACAGGAGACAGGTGTTATGTTCGACTCGAGAGTGAGGCGACTTGCCGAAACCGTTGTCGATTTCTGCACAGAGGTGAAGGAGGGCGATACCGTCCAAATCAAGGCATGGAGTGATTTGGCCAAGCCCCTGATGGTCGAGGTATATCGGCGGGCGGTGCAGAAGGGAGCTGGCGAGATCATCACCCACATCGAGTTGGAGGACTTCAGGGAGATCCTTTTCCGGGAAGCTTCAGAGGAGCAACTGGGCGGGTTCCCTTCCTTGCGCATGCATGAGGCACAGCACACGGATGTATACATCCAGATACTGGCGCCCAGCAATACCAAGATGCTGAGCGGCTTCGAGCCGGGGAGAGTGGCCACGTGGCGCAGCTCGGATGCGGCCGTGAGGGCGTACGTGACGGATCATACGCGTTGGGTGGTGACTCTCTATCCCACACCCGGCGCTGCTCAGGATGCTGGAATGTCCATGACAGAATTCGAAGATTTCGTGTTCGACACCGTGGACCTTGACTGGGAGGGGTTGTCTCGGGAGCAGAAGTGCCTAAAGGACCTCTTTGAGCAGGGTAGCGAAGTGGTCATCAAGGGAGAGGAGACGGACTTGAAGATGCGCGTTGATGGACGCACATTCATCAGCGCCGACGGCAAACTCAATATGCCTGATGGGGAGATATTCACCGGTCCCCTGGAGGATAGTGTGGAAGGACACGTTCTCTTTAGCTATCCTGCCATCTACCCCGCTTTCGGGGGGCAGGAGGTGGAAGGGGTGCGCCTGTGGTTCGAGCAGGGGAGGGTGGTGAAGGCAGCCGCGACCAGAGGAGAGGATTATCTTTTGGCATTGTTGGACATGGACCGGGGCGCCCGGTACGTGGGGGAACTGGGCCTGGGAAACAACTACGGGATAGACCGGTTCATCAAGAACATCCTCTTCGACGAGAAGATAGGTGGCACCGTTCACGTGGGCCTGGGCAGGGGCTACCCGCAGACAGGCAGCAAGAACGAATCGGGCCTGCATTGGGACATGATCAAGGACTTGAGGGACGGCGGACAGATATATCTCGATGGCACTCTGGTTCAGAAAAATGGTCAGTGGGTTTGTGAGTTAGGAGACGGCCTTCATTGATCAGGCGGACGGTCCTCGTTGCATTCAGGATACTTGCTTTGTGTGGCATGGTAGCTGTTCTGCTCCCCCAAGATCTCCACGCTCAGGATGATTTGATTGGCAAGTTGAAGAACCGTATGACCCGGGAGGAGTGGGTGGGCCAACTGTTCATGGTTGACTTTGCCGGTGATGATACCTCCGAAGAAAGTGCAATTGCTCAACTGATCCGGGAATACAAGGTTGGAAGTGTACTTGTCTCAGAATCCAGGGGCAACATCAGCAACCAAGGAGAGGAACCCACGCCAATGCAGGTCGCACATCTGAGCAACGACTTGCAGGATCTGGCCCACAGCGCCAATAGCAGGGTTATTGATGAGCAAGAGGTGTTCGTGCCCCTCTTCATTGCCGTCCAGCAAGAGGGTAATGGCTACCCCCACAGCCAACTCCGCAGCGGTTTCACGCCCCTCCTCAGCAACATGTCCATTGGTGCCACATGGAGTGAGCAGCATGCCGAGGCTGCTGGCGTGATTGTGGGGCAGGAGCTGAGCGCCGTGGGAATCAACATGCTCTTGGGGCCGGTGATTGACACTCTTGACATGCCCAGGTCAGGGGGGCGAGGCGACCTTGGGGTTCGGGCATTCGGGGGCAACCCGGATTGGGTAGCCAGGCTGGGCAGGGCGTACATCAGGGGCGTGCATGAAGGGAGCGGTAGCAGGGTGGCGACGGTGGCCAAGCATTTCCCCGGCTATGGGCGGAGCGGCCGCGACCCTCAGATCGAGGTGGCGACCATCAACAAGAGCCTGGAGGAGATCAGAGCTCTGGAGTTGATGCCCTTCGTTGCGGTGACGAGATTCAGCGCCGGCGACCCCCTAGGCGCCACAGACGCGCTTATGATCTCTCACGTAAGGTCCGCGGCATTCCAGGAACACGTCGAGTTCTTCTCCGATCCACTCACCCTGGACGAAGAAGGACTGTCGGTGGCAATGGCCTTGCCGGAGTTCGCGGCCTGGCAGTCTTCAGGTTTACTGGTGGCAGACTTCCTTGGTGCGGAGGCCATCAAGGAGCACTTGAATGCCCGACAGACTGGGTTCCCTCACCTCCGCGTAGCGGGCGAGGCCCTTATGGCGGGCAACGACATCTTGCCTCTGGTTCACTTCTCGCTGGGAGAGGATTGGAGCGCGGATGATCTGCCGAATATCATTGACGCCATAGAGTACTTTCAAAGGCTCTACAATGAGAATCGGGCATTTCGAGACAGAGTGGATGAATCAGTCCGCAAGGTATTGCAGGCCAAGATTGGTCTGTACGATTCCCTGTCCTTGAGTGAGGTCTTGGTGGATGAAGACCTTGCCACAAGCGCGGTGGGCGCTGGGGGAAGCGCGGTTCGGCAGATAGCCGAAGATTCCCTCACTCTTCTCTATCCCATCCATGAAGAGTTTCGCACCCGTCTGCCGGATTCTCCCGGTCCCGACGACGACGTCCTGATCCTCGAGTGTTTTGGAGATTGCTACGCAACTCAGGTCTTGCCATATGGAGCTGTGCAGGATGCGTTGCTTCGCCTTTATGGCCCTGAAGGCACGCGTCAAGTCAACCCGGAGAAAGTGGATACACTGAGCTTCGCCCAAGTCCACGACTGGATCGAGGGTGATTTGACTGACTCGGACAGGGCATTGGTCGAGGGTCTGATAGGAGATGCTGAATGGGTGATATTGGCTCTGTCGGACTACAACCCTGACGATTTCCCCGCCTCGAGGGCCGTCAAGGAGTTCTTGCAGGACAGAGACTACTTCTTGACTGACAAGAAGGTCGTCGCCATCGCCTACGATGCGCCCTATCACCTTGACGAGAGCGAGGTAAGCAAACTGACCGCTTACTTTGCAGTGTACGGGAAGACTGGGCTCTCTTTGGAAACTTCACTCCGACCCCTCTTTGAACTGGACTTCATTCCGGCCGGCGCGGCGCCAGTCGACGTCGAGGGGGTGGCTTATGACCTGCCGACCGTTCTGGAGCCAGACCCATCGCACGTCATTACACTTGAGAGATTGTCTCCACCAGAAGGAGAGGACCTGTATGTGGGAGGGAACCCTCTGGTGGTGCGGACCAGCATCGTTCTGGATCGCAATGGCCACCCGGTGCCCGACGGTACGGAGGTGGAGTTCAGGGGGAACTACCTGGAGGGGGAGATCTACTTAGAACCGCAGG
>JAUWYD010000363.1 GCA_030616025.1 Chloroflexota bacterium | reverse complement strand
CTGGAGGAAGGCCGGCACGTAGCCTGGCTGCCGTCCTACGGCCCTGAGATGCGAGGGGGAACAGCCCGTTGTACGGTGACTGTCTCCGACGAACCCATAGGCTCGCCCATCACTGACACCCCCAGTGCAGTAATAGCGCTGAACCCTTCTTCGCTTGAGATGTTTGAACCCAAGGTGCGACCTGGCGGACTGCTGATTATCAATAGCTCCATCGCCACGCAAAAGGTGCAGAGGGATGACGTCACCTCCATCAGAATCCCGGCCAACGACATAGCGAGGGATGAGATGGGGAACGAACGCATGGCCAACGTGATCCTTCTCGGAGCGCTGGTGAGGGCTACGGGCGTGGTCACACTGGATTCGGTGGTGAAAGCTCTGAAGAAGAACCTGCCTGAGCGGCGACATCACCTGCTGGAACCGAACAGGGAAGCGCTGCAGAAGGGTTGGGAGCTCGCGGAGGAGGCGTCAAAGGATTAGAGAATGCTGTTGGGTGAGGTCGAGCTGACGAGAGTCAGCGATGGCGTGTATTGGTTGGATGGCGGGGCACACTTCGGCATAGTGCCCCGCGTCCTTTGGGAACCCCTCATCGCCCCTGATGAGAAACATCGTGTTCCTATGGGACTGAACTGCTTACTGATCCAGTCGGCTGGGAAGCAAATCCTGGTGGACACAGGCCTGGGGAGCAAGCTGTCTCCGAAGAGGATGGACATGGTGGGTCTCGACCGCGAGATGGGACTCGTGGGTAGGTTGGAGGAGATGGGCTTTGCCGCCGAGGATGTGGACATCGTCATCAACACGCACCTTCATGCTGATCACTGCGGGGGCAACACCACCTTCAATACCCACGGTCAGCCGATCCCCACTTTCGCCCGAGCCGAGTACTGGATCCAGCGGTTAGAGTGGGCTGATGCCTGCTACCCCAACGAGCGTACCGGGGCCACATACCTGCCCGAGAATCTCATTCCCTTGGAGAGGAGCGGCCAACTGCGCCTCCTTGCCGGGGACACGCCGGTCACGGACGAGGTACGGTGCATGGTTACCCGAGGACACACCAGGGCACACCAGTCGGTGGTCATCCAATCTCAGGGCCGAACAGCCATCTATCTGGGCGATGTGGCGTCCTGGAAGGAGAATATCGAACGACTGGCGTGGACTCCCGCCGGCGATGTGGAACCATTGGACACCATCGAGACCAAGCGCGCCCTCCAGCGGTGGGTCCTGGAGGAGGAAGTGCTGCTCATCTTCGAACACGATCCTCGGGTAACCGCAGGCTATCTGCGTCAGCGTGGCGACGGGCTCGAGGTGGAACCGGTGGACCTGTAGCGCGGCGTGCACGCGACGGCTCCGCCCAGTGAAGGAACGAGACCATGAATATCTCCTCCGAAGAGATACGAATCAGCTGTCCCGGTTGCGGCAGTCCAATTCCTGCGGATGTGTGGCGCATAGTGGACGTTGGACAGGAGCCAGACCTGAAGCGACAGTTTCTACGAGGTCAGCTTAACGTCGCTTCCTGCCCTCACTGTTCCCATCGCACTGCCGTGGCAACAACTCTTGCGTATCACGATCCCGATAGAGAGCTGTTTCTCGTACTGGTGCCCACCGAACTGGGTCTTTCCGGCGAAGACCAAGAGAAAACCATCGGCGAACTGACCAACCTACTCATGGCCTCCCTTCCAGCACAGCAGAGAAAGGGCTATCTCTTTCAGCCAAGAACCTTCTTCTCTATGCAAAGCTTGACGGAAGAGATACTGCGGGCGGACGGCATAACCGGTGAGATGATGCAGGATCAGATGCAGAAGAGCCAGGCGGTGCGTGAACTGCTCGCGGCGCAGGGGGACGAAGAGAGCCTCAAGTCGTTGGTGGAAGAGAAGAGGGACCAACTGGACTATGAGTTCTTCTTGGTGCTCACTGCGTCCATAGATCAGGCCAAAGAGGACGGGGATGAGACTCTGGCCGAACAGTTGAGTGCGCTGCGCACGACGCTACA
>JAUWYD010000015.1 GCA_030616025.1 Chloroflexota bacterium | reverse complement strand
GGAGTATCCCTCAACCGTGAGGATCTGCTGAAACGGCTGGCAACCATCCCCGGTATCTACGTCCCTCGGTTCTACCGCATCGAGAGGGAGAATGGACACATTCTGCGCATAAGCCCCTCTGCCGGGCTCCCCTTCCCGGTGCAGCGCCAATGGCTATCCGATCTAGATGCATATCCGACAAGCTCCGTCATCATAACTGAGGAGACGCAGTTTGGCGACATGTATCTCATGGAAGTATCCCGAGGCTGTTCCAGAGGATGCCATTTCTGTTTGGCGGGCTCGGCCTATCTGCCCGCACGCGAGCGCAGTCCAGAAACTCTGCTCGCCAAGGCCAAGGAGGGCCTGGAATACCGACGGAGATTGGGTCTGATCGGGGCTTCCCTATCGGACTATTCTCACATAGAGGAATTGGTGACGCAGCTGCGTGGCCTGGGAGCTGAGATATCAGTCGCTTCCCTGCGCGTCGATCCGCTGCCCGAGCCGTTGCTGCAGGCCTTGGCCGAGAGTGGTGCCCAGACTCTCACAATCGCGCCAGAGGCCGCTTCGGAACGGCTACGCACGAAGATTAACAAAGGGATCTCCGAAGAGGATATCATGCGTGCCGTGGAGCTGGCTGCGAGGTATGACTTCCCCCACCTGAAACTGTATTTCATGATTGGGCTTCCAAGCGAGACCGATGACGACGTAAGAGAAATCCCACATCTGGTCCAGTCTGTGAGGAAACGCTTTCGTCGCCGACTCATTGTCAATATCACCCCTTTCGTCCCCAAGGCACAAACTCCCTTCCAACTTGTGCCCATGGCTCCCCGTGACGTGCTGGAAGCGCGTTTGCGTTATGTCAAAAGGAAGTTGCGGTCAATGGGCGTCGAAATCAGGGCTGACAGTGCCAGATGGGCAGAAGTACAGGGCGTGCTGGCTCGCGGTGACAGGCGCGTGGGAGAAGCCCTGATGACCGTTGAGAAGAGGAGTCTGTCCGCCTGGCGGGAAGCTCTGGCAACAAGGGGCCTCATGGCCGAGCATTACTTGGGGCGCCGTTCCAAGGGCGAGATACTACCGTGGTCCACCGTGAGCGCCGGAATGGGCGTGCGCCGGCCGATATGAGAAGTCGCCAATAAGGCGGTACAGTGATCCATCAAGAGCGGAATGGGGTTCCCTATTACACCTTTGAAGCGCTTGCCGACCACGAGGGAATAGTCCATGCGATCTTTACACGGCTTGGTGGGGTCAGCCGCCCCCCGTTTTTGGAACTGAACGTCGGACGTCTGGTTGGAGACGACCTGGCCGCGGTAGAGACCAACCATCGCCTGATCTATGAAACTCTGGGACTCTCCAGCAGGCAAGTGGTCACCGCCAGACAGGTTCACGGTGACCGCGTGGCCATCGTGAGCGCCGATGACCGCGGACGGGTTGTACTGGCGACTGATGCCTTGATAACTGACACCGGCGGCGTGAATCTGATGCTACGCTACGCAGATTGCCTGCCAATCTTTCTCTATGACCCAGAGACGCGAGCCGTGGGCCTGGGTCATGCTGGCTGGCGTGGCACGGCTGCCGGAGTTGCCCGCCGAATGGTGTCAACGATGGTCAAAGACTTCGGGAGCAACCCGTCGAGAATCATAGCCGGCCTGGGGCCTGCCATAGGCCCCTGCTGCTACCAAGTCGGGCCCGAGGTCGTGCAAACGGTCAAGCCGACTCTTGAGGATTGGGAACGAGCGCTTCATCATCTGGGAGGCAACGATTTCTCCCTGGACCTACGGGAGGCAAATCGTCAACAGTTGATGCAAACAGGCGTCCGCGTGGTAGAGATAAGCGACATGTGCACGGCCTGCCATACTGACGAGTTCTTCTCTCACCGCGCAGAGAGAGGAGCGACTGGCCGGTTCGCTGCGGTGATGGGAATCAGAGAATCCAGATGACGGATATCAAAGCCAACTTAGCGAGACTCCAGGAACGAATGGCAGCCGCAGCAACTCGTGTGGGCAGAGAGCCTGAGGAGATCGGCTTGATCGTAGTAACGAAGACCTTTCCGCCACAGAGGATTGAAGAAGCCTGGAACGCTGGGCTCGAGCAGTTTGGCGAGAACCGGGTCCAAGAAGCGGAGCCAAAGATAAGGTGGTGTCGAGACAGGAATATGCACCTGACGTGGCATATGGTGGGTCACCTGCAGCGGAACAAGGTCAAGAGGGCGATACACCTCTTCGACACTGTTCACTCGGTAGACAGCCTCCGTCTGGCCCGTGAGATAAGCCACAGGTGCAGCGTGGTCGGGACAAGCATGACAATACTGCTGGAAGTAAATGTTTCGGGTGAGGCCAGCAAGCACGGGTTTCTAGTGCAGGAGGCCAACACCGATCAAGAGAGGCAGTTCATTGACACAGTGGAACAGATAGCCGCGCTGCCCAACCTGGATCTGCAGGGCTTGATGACCATGGCCCCTTTTGGCGCCCCTGAAGAGATGCTGCGCCCTTGCTTTCGTCGCCTCAATTCACTTCTGAACAAGCTTAAAGAGGATTTCCCCGAAACACAATGGCGGCATTTGTCCATGGGTATGACCGATGACTTCGAGGTGGCCATAGAAGAAGGAGCCACGATGATTCGCGTGGGGCGCGCTATCTTCGGCGAAAGGACCGACGAATAGGAGGACAACTGATGACAATACAGGCCGTACTGATCCAAACCATAGATCTCATTTTCACCGTCCTCTACCTAGCCATCATGGCGAGGATAATGTTATCCTGGTTCAGGTTTGATCCTTACCATCCCCTGTCGCTATTCTTGTACCGAGTTACAGAACCTATCCTGGGCTTCTTTCGCGGCATCATTCCTCCGATAGGCATGATTGATATCAGTCCCATCGTTGCCATTGTCGTACTGGGGATAGTCCAGCAAGTGCTGTTTCTGGCTATCCGTGGCTTGTAGCATGAAGTCAAAGGGTGGTGGTATCTCCTCTCAGGGGACACCTCAAACAGCAGATGGCAGCGGTAGAGAAACCGTTGTCCTTCCCGTTCGGGTCATCCCCAGAGCCGCCAGGAACGAAATCGTCGGCCTCGAGGGTGACACACTGAAGGTGAGTGTGACGGCTCCCCCAACACGGGGCAAAGCCAACCAGGCGTTGGTGAAGTTGCTAGCCAAGTGTTTGGGGGTGAGGAACAGCCAAGTTGAAATACTCTCTGGACACAAAGCCCGCCGAAAGATCGTCAGGGTGGATGGGATTGAGAAGAGCGCAATCCTGGAATGGATTCGCGCAAGGCAAGCGAAGTCATGAGGCTGGAAGAAGCTACGAGCTCCAGAAAGGCTCCTGCTCCAAGCTAGGGCTATTGGTCAGACTGCTCACCTCGCCCCCCTGCGCGTTCATCAGGTACAAGTCCCAGTTACCGTCTCTGTTTGAATAGAATGCTATCCCGAAGCCATCAACCGTCCACGACGGACCATGATCATCTGCCAAGGGATAGTCACTTAGATTCCGCTGCTCGCTGCCGTCGGTGTTCATCACATAGATCTCCATGTTGCCATCGCGATAGGACTCAAACGCGATTGACGAGCCGTCAGGAGACCACGTCGGCGACAGGTCCAGGACCCTGTTTCGGGTCAATCGCACCTCGGCCGTACCATCAGCATTCATCACGTATATTTCCAAGTTGCCATCCCGCTCGGAGACGAAGGCTATCCTCGAGCCATCGGGCGACCAAACCGGGGAATAGTCAGGCTCCTGGTTGAAAGTCATCCTCGCAGGCTGTGAGCCGTCGGCATCCATCAGGTACAGTTCCCAGTTACCGTCCCGCAGCGAAGAAAAGACCACCTTGGTCCCATCAGGAGAGATGGAAGGTGTCCAGTCCGCCGCTGGGTTGCTGGTCAGGTTCAGGGGCTCAGAACCATCCATATCCATACGGTAGATCTCCTGGTTTCCATCCCGCTCCGACACGAAGGCCAACCAGCTATGATCGCGAGACCAGACAGGCGAGCCATCGTCAGCGTCGTTGTTGGTCAGCCGCGTGACCACAGAACCGTCTCTGGACATGGCGTATATCTCCCAGTTGCTGGCCTCCTCGTCCCATAGCATATAGGCGATGTCGAGCGTTGGCGCTCTGGGCGTGGGAATGGGTGTAGGCGTGAATCGCGAGTCGGGCGTAGGAGTAACAAGAACATACGACAGCGAAGGGGCGGCTTCAGTCGGGACTGGGGTAGCGCTCGCCTGATTCATCTTTCCAAGAGGTTGCCACGATGCCAAACACCAGAAGGTGAGGGCAGTCACTACCAGCAAGCCGATCAAAGGCCAAAGGAACCTTCCCATCCAGTCGCTTGCGGTGACGGCTACTTGCCTTGTTCGCCGCAGCCCCAGTACGGAATCCAGCTTTCGCCGTGCGCTAACCCACGTCCTAACAAGCTCCACCCTGAAGCGATAGCTCGTCGTGCCCAGAGCCTCCAATACGTCTACGTCAACGAGCTCCTGGCATCCTTCGCTGATCTCGGAAGGAGAAAGCCCCGCTCCCCGTCGTCCCAACAGAAATCGCAGATCTTGTTCCAGGAGTATGCCGCGGGCGCCGCGCAGACTCGCAAAAGCGGCAAGTACTATTCTCGCCCTGGGTGAAGACTCATCCCACATGCGCTCCAGATACGGTAGTCCCAGTTCAATGGTCTCTTCGGCCGCGCTCTCCACATCCTTGGCCGATACTCTCCCGTTGAGTGCGCAGCGTTCGAAGACGACATGGCAAAAAAGTTGAGTGAAATACGGGTGTCCCGAAGTCAGATCCAGAATCCGCCTCACAGCATGGTAGTCATATTCCAGGACGCCGTTCGCTGGTTCGACAATGAGATCCGTCGCCGCGACCTCATCCAGAAGGCCCAGCCTCCAACGAAAAGCGTCGCCTAGGATTGCGGGCGGTCCTTCAGGCCACTGTTCCAAAGCAAGGACGAGGCTGAGGTTCAAGCCGCTGTCCATCAGCGTGGACAGATAAGTATAGAAGCTCCCCCTCAACGAGCCGTCGCCATCCTCCAATGACTCGATCTCGTCGAAAGCCAGTATCAGACGCCTGCGCTTCAGGGCCTTGTATACCCGGGGAAGGAACGTTTCGTGGAAGTAGTCTGCGTTGGTCAGGAAGTCGTTTACTTCGGGGCTGGACAATCTGACCCCTGCGTCGTCCTTCAGGGTTGCAGCTATGCTAGTCCCAATGCGCCACAGAAGAGAGCCGAGCTTGTCCTCGTTCCCCGTCTGCGAAAGGTCAATGAGGAAGACTCTTTGTGGGAGATGCCATCTGAACTGGTGGAGAAGCGAACTCTTTCCCATGCGGTAGCTGCCTCGCAGCACCACAATCCGCTTCGTCCCTTTCGCCCCCAAGGTTTCCCTTGCCCATGTGAGCACCTTCTCACGGCCAAAGAACCGGGCTTCCTCCACCACGGGGGCGTCTATGACATAAGGATTGACTGATTCCTGTTCGTTGTCCAAGCCTATTCCTCAGGAAAGACCTTGATCACCCGCGGTGCAACCTATGGCAGAGAGTACAGGAGACGTTGGCAGCTACTACAGTAGACCAAGTCTTGACCGAGACGGACCTTCTGCACAAAGCTGGTCGGCAGAGCGACTCTGCAACCCTGGCATATGCCTTTCTCAAGGACAGCCACCGCCTGTCCTCCCTTCTGGCGGCGCACATCCTCATATGCAGACAGGTCTTCTTTGGACACCGCCAGAAGCCTCTCCCTCCTCTCCCCCTCCAGGGCCATCAATCGGGAACGTAGCTCTTCCGCCTCTCGGCGCAAGTTCCCCTGCGCTGCCTCCCATGCTCGCTCAGTGCGTTCCAAGAACTCTTTGCCCTCTTTGAAGCCACCCTCCATCTCCTCGACTTCAGCCATCATCACCAGAGTCCTGTCCTCGACGTCCGACTGTCGCCGTTTCAGGTATTCGAGTTCCTGCTCTAGGCCAGCCAGCTCTTTGGGGTTGGTGACCTCTCCTCCGTAGAGCATCTTCTCGGTCGAGGCGATCTTGCTCGATATCTCTTCCAAATCCAGCTCCAAGCTCCGCAGCCTGCTTCGTGACTTGAGCAGAGCTTCTCCTTTCTCATCCTGCTTTCGCCGGGATGGCAACAACTCTTCTTCCTCGTCCAGCTGCATCTCCATGGTAGCCAGGGCATCCCTCTTCTCAGCAACCTCAGCATCTATCAGTTCTAGTCTGTACAGTGCCTCAACCCTGCTAGCCATCACTCAGCCTCGTCACGACACCACAAAGGTCCTCACCTCAGATATCAGCCTGCATCCCGATTGAGCGCCCAATTGTACTATAACCCAGCGCAGCTTACAAGGTCTTCCACGCTGCACGCACCCGCCCCGACGCGGCAACGGGCGTCGACGCAACAAGCACTGCTTGCACCGTGGTTCAAACAGGGCTAGAATACAACCCAAATGAGAAGACCTCTTCTAGCTCTGGCGTGTGTGGCCGCCACATACGGTGTTCTGGCCTTCCTTGTGATGCCTCGAGAAGCCTTTTTCAGCAGCGACGAGGGCCTCAAGCTCATACAACTCCAGAGTTTCGTGCGAAGAGGTTTGGGTGATTTTACGCTTGACTATCCAGGGCGGGAGCTTGACCCCGCCCTCAGCTATGTGCCGATAAACAACCCTCCCCCCCTGATACGGGAAGGAAGAATCTATGCCGTCTACCCAGTGTTCTTTCCCCTGCTGACTGTCCCTCTTTATCGTCTGCTAGACTACGCGGGCCTCTACGTGATACCTCTCGCATCAGGGGTACTGACCTTGGTGATTAGCTACTACATCGCGCGCTTGACGGGCGACAATGGTCCCTCCTCGATTCTCGTCCTGGCGTTCTGCACCCCCCTCATCTTCTACAGCCTCCTGTTCTGGGATCACACACTGGGTACCCTCTTGTTCACGTTGGCTCTCCTTTTAGTTGTCAAGAACCTTGAGCAACCTAGGCAACTCCTCTTGGTGCTGGGGGGAATGCTGACTGGGCTGGCTATCTGGGTGAGATCAGAGTTGTACGTGATGGCAGTCGTGATGCCAGTTGTCTACTACTTTCTCGGTAGCAGACGTTTCAGCCATGCCTTGTCGCTCGGTGCCGGGACCCTCATGGGTCTAGTTCCTCTATGGCTGTTCCAATACCTGGTCTACGGCGACTTCATCGGCCCGCACGTCGGGCATCTCGCTTCGCTGGCCGAAGAGCTTCCCGTAGCTACCGATCGAGTCGCGATCCTCTATCACACCTTACTGGAAGGCAACTCCAGCCCTGCGATGAGCTTTCTATTCATCATAGCCTTCGTGGCTTCAGCCATGCTTGTCCGGGCGCCCAAACTTCGCACTAACCGGCTGCTGGTCATCATCGCCTTCGCTGGCCTGGCGCTCGCCACGATCCCCAATATCCTTGAGGCTGCCACGGGGAGACCCCTGGGAGGGTTGATCACCACGAGCCCTTTCCTGGCTTTCAGCTTCGCCACCCTGCTGAATTCTTCCTTCGGGCAGAAGAATCGGTTCCTCCTTACTCTCAGCGTGGGGTACATAACCCTCGTCTGTCTGATGACACCTGTGGATCCCGGCCTGCAGTGGGGTCCCCGATTCCTGTTGCCCATCCTTCCTCCCTTGACCATCCTGGCGACAAACAACTTCTCGGCCCTCAACACGCACGGGGGATTCTCACGAAGAGGACTTCTCAAGGTGTGTTTCCTGTCCATGGTCGCTCTTAGCCTGCTGGTGCAGATGTCCGGGCTGAGAACTCTCTACATCCTCAAGACGAGAGACGCGAGATTGATTGAGAATACATCTCAGATCGGTTCCGCGTACATAATCAGTGACGAGTACGGGTACGCGGAATACGTGGCTCCCTTGTTCTACGAGAAGCAGTTCTTCTATGCTCGGGATCAAGAGGCATACCAGGAACTGACGGAGACCTTCCTGAAGAACGGGATTCACTCCTTCGCCGTCGTTGCTTATCCGCGTCCTTTCAGGAGGGCCGTTGATCCGCTAGTTGCCGCCAATGGTTATGAAATCAGAAGAGTCGGCGAGCAGCTTTATGAGATTGAGGAGCTCAACAGGTAGCGCCGACCTTCGCCCATTGGGGATCAGACCATCTTGCTGGCGAGTCAAGAATGAAAGCCAGAGGACTTCTCGAAGCGCTCGGCAGGCGACGGCTGATGCTGTTAGTTCTCCTGCTGTGCATCTTCTTCATGGCCAGCCGGGAAGTCACAGATCCCGATTTCTGGTGGCACCTCCGTACCGGACAGCACATCCTCGAAACGAAAAGCATCCCTCGGCAAGATATCTTCTCCTATACCTTGCCCAATCAGCCTTGGATCACTCACGAGTGGCTGACGGAGATTATTCTGTACCTCATCTATTCAGTGTCAGGACAAGAGGGACTGATCCTGACCTTTGCGGCGGTCATCACCGGTGCCTTCGCGCTCCTGTATCTTCAATGCCCGGGGCGTCCCTACCTGGCAGCCTTCGTGATCATCTTGGCAGCGATCACGTCGGCGGTTACATGGGGCGTACGCCCGCAGATGTTCTCTCTCTTCCTATCATCCGCTTTCCTCTATATCCTGCATTCCTACAAAAGGGGACGGAAGAAGATCATATGGCTGCTGCCACCCTTGATGGTGCTCTGGGCCAACCTGCACGGGAGCTTTTTTCTGGGCCTGGTCTTCCCAAGCGTGCACATCGTGGGGGCCACAATTGCCAACCTCTACAGGGGTAGTAGCGAACAGAGTCTCGCATGGAGTGACGTACGGCGGCTGCTGATCGTGACCCTGATCGCAGGATTAGCTCCGCTTGCCAACCCCAATGGAATCCGCCTGCTGCTGTACCCTTTCGGCACGCTAGGTAGCCCAGCTATGCAGGCGTACATCATGGAGTGGTTCTCGCCGGACTTTCACCAGATTCAATTTCAGCCCCTTGCGTTGTTCATTCTTCTCATTGTGGTAGCACTCGGCCTGTCCCGACGAACGCCCAGCGCAACCGGCTTTCTGTTCCTGGTAGGGTTCGGCTATGCCTCACTTCGTTCGGCTCGACACATCCCCTTGTTCGCACTTACAGCAAGCCCTATACTTGCAGCCCAACTTCTCCATGTCTGGCAGCGATCCAAGTGGTCACGGCGCTTCACCCTGACAAGACGACACAGTGGCACCACCTACCTCATCCTCAATTGGCTGCTCCTGTCCCTCGTGATCCTCGGCGGAGCCATAAAGGTGGGCCTAACCCTCAGTGGCAACACGGCGGCTCAGAAAGATGCCTTCCCGGTGGAAGCCGTAGACTTCATCGAGGAGCAGCATATCACGGGCAATATGTACAATCTGTACCACTGGGGAGGCTACCTCACTTGGAGACTGTACCCCGATCAGAAGGTATTCATAGATGGCCGGGCCGACGTCTACGGGGACGCCTTCATAGACCAGTACCTGCAAGTGTATCAACTACGGGAAGACTGGGAGGAGCCCCTGGATGCCTACCAGGTCACTTTGGTGATCGTAGAGGATGGAAGTCCCCTCAGCACGGTCCTGAACGGAACACCTGAGTGGGAACGGCGCTACGCCGACCAGAAAGCGGTCATCTTCGTCAGGCAGGCGAGAGGTGAGTGGTGAAGGGTCATGGTTGGCCGGAGGTCTATCGCTGGATGCTGCCCGTATTGCTTCTCGCTTTTCTGCTGCGAATAGCCGGCCTGGATGCACAAAGCCTGTGGTGGGATGAGGCATTCTCGACGACCGTCAGCAGTATGGACCTGCACTCGTTGCTGGTAGCTGCACTCGGCGACCGTGTCCATCCTCCGCTCTACTACCTAGTCTTGCGCTTCTGGCTGACCCTGGGTCAAAGTGAGTTCGTCGTACGCGCTCTCTCCGCCTTCCTCGGCGTCCTGGCCGTGGCATCCATGTTTCCCATGGCTGATGTCGTAGGCAAGAGGCGGCTGGGAGTGATCAGCGCTTTCGCTCTGGCAATATCTCCGTTGCACATCTGGTACTCTCAAGAAGCCAGGATGTACTCCCTCATTGTCCTTCTCGTATTGCTCGGCAACTACTTCTTTGCTCGGCTTCTGCGAAGGGGTAATCTGGCCAACTGGCTGGGATACAGCATCTCCATGCTGCTAGCGATGCACACTCACTATCTAACCCTCTTCATCATACTGGCGCAGATGACCTACCTTACAGTAATGCGACAGAGATACCGAGCACTGCTACGCAAATGGCTCCTGTGCATGCTGATTGTGGGCTTGCTGAGTGCGCCCTGGTTCATCGCCATCTTCCTGACCGGAGGTTTCTATCAGGCTAGCATATCCTGGATTCGGTCGGTCGCGCCGGACGACCTATTCTGGACAGTTTATGACTTCGGGTTGGGCTCTACTTCGGACACTGGCAATCCTTTCAATATCCTCTCCGCCTTGTTAATGACGGCAATCCTGGTCTACGTCTCGGTCCGGTTGTTCGTGGGGAAGATTGCGTCACAGCGGCGTAACATGCTATGGTTTGTATGGTTGTGGCTGTCACTGCCCCTCATGTTCGTCTTCCTGATATCGTTGGACTGGCCCTTGCCCCAGAAGCGATCAATCTACATGGACCGCTTTCTTATCCCCTTACTGCCTGCTTTTCTGATCCTGGTCGGATATGGGATAGCACAACTCTTCGAGAGGAAAAGGACTCTTGGCACCCTAGCCGCAATAGCCTTGCTGATACCCATTGGTGCATCAACCTGTTCCCTGTTTTTCGACCGAACGTATCACCGTGATGATTGGCGCCAGGCGATAAGCGAGATCAGGGAGAACGCTCTAAGCGGGGACATTCTGCTTGTTCGTCCTCATCATTATGTGCCGCTGTACTACTATGATTTGCGGGAGGTACCTTGGTACACTGTGCCC
>JAUWYD010000220.1 GCA_030616025.1 Chloroflexota bacterium | reverse complement strand
CTTCTTCACACGTCCTGTCAGCCTGGCGACTGACCACCCGTGCCCTGCAAAATCTCGACCGTAGCGTCGGTAAGAGCCACTCGATAGGCCAACAACCCGCGTCCGCTCTTCAACAGAGCCTGCCTGATGGGTCCCTGCAATTCCTCTATCGTCCCGTATATCGTCTCTGCAATCTCCGACTTGTCTCGGGTTTCCAAGTGCCCACCAGCAGCCCGAGCCTTAAAGACGTGACTCGTCCAATCGAGGTAGTCGTCTTCGCTCTTGAAGCGTATGTGAATGCGCAGCAGATACGTCTCCAGCTCGATCTCCAGCCCAGTCTCCTCCCGAGCCTCTCGCTTGGCCCCTTCCTCGAAAGACTCCCCACGGTTCAGCCCGCCGCTGGGGGCACGGTAGATCGGACGTTGAAACATGGGCTTCCTGATCAAGGCCAAATGGTCATTGCGGAAGATGAACAGGGTCACATCATGTGCGCGGCCGTGCTTCTGAGTGGCCTTGACGAAGGCCAGCTCATCTTCGCCTATCTCATGCTCCCAATGCAGGATGTGGGGCTTGCCAAATCTTCGCTCTGCCTCCTCCAACAGCTTTGCATCAACGTACATGTCTGATGCCTGACAGTACAGCCCCCCAGGCGAAACGCATCGGAACGCTCACTTGGGTTGCCTCAACACGGCCAGCAACTCGTCATGGATCACGCGGTTGGTGGCCACGATGTGGCTCTCGAAGGGACTCCAGGGCTCGCCCCTCATCCCGCTGATTCGACCGCCGGCTTCCCTGACCATCAATCCGCCGGCGGCGGTATCCCAGGGCTTGACGTGCAACTCCCAGTGGCCGTCCAGTCGTCCCGCCGCCACGTAAGCCAGGTCCAGTGCCACCGATCCGCTGCGTCTCACCCCTTGTATTCTGGTAACCAGCTTGCTGAAGAGAGCCACATTATTGTCCGGGATAGTGGCCCGCTGGTAAGGAAACCCCGTGGAGAGAAGCGAGGAGATCAAACCGTCGGTACCGGAAACGGCGATTCCTTCCCCGTTGAGGGTAGCTCCCCCGCCTTTCTCGGCGTAGAAGAGCTCATCACGCAGCGGATCGTATACGCCTCCGGCCAACACCTCCCCTCTGTGGGCCAAGGCCAACGAGACACAGAACATCGGGTATCCGTGGACATAGTTGGTGGTACCGTCAAGGGGATCCACGAACCAGGTGTGGTCAGCCTCCCGAGCTTCCTCCTCATCCCAACCCTCTTCACCAACGACGCTGTGCTCGGGGAATTCGTCGCGGATCGCTTCCGCGATCATCCGTTCCACCGCCAGGTCCACCTCGGTGACGAGATCCACCTCCCCCTTGCGCATCACCTCCAAGCTGCCCCCCAGGCCGTCCAACATGACCTGGCCTGCCTCCCTGCAAAGGGTGAGCACGAAATCCTTCGGCACCGCGTCGCCCGCCATCCCGGCCATCAAAACCTATCTGTCCTTCCAGATCGGCTTTCTCTTCTCCACAAAAGCCTGCAGCCCTTCAGTCGCGTCCTCCGTCTTCATCAACCGCTTCAAGTAGAGTTCCTCAGAGCCATCCAAAGCCTCCTCAAAACCCAGACCCAGACCCTGCAGAGCCGCGCGCTTGGTCAAGCGCAGCACGGCGCCGCTAAGAACGGTCAGCTTGCCGACAAAGCTGGATAGCTCCTCTTCGAAGGAATCCTTGGCCACAACTCTGTTCACAATGCCCAGGCGCTCTGCCTCTCGAGCGTCAATGACCTCACCAGTCAGAAGAAGCTCCATCGCCTTCATGTGGGGCATCAAGCGCGGAAAGGTGACCACCGCCACAGGAGGATATACGCCCACTTGGATCTCCGGCTGGCCAAACGTAGCCTTCTCAGAGGCTATGACCATGTCGCAGAAGGTAGCCAGTTCACATCCCCCACCTAGAGCAGCTCCATTCACCGCAGCCACCGTCGGAATATCGAGAGACCACATGAGGCGGAAGATACGATGGAAGACCTCGACCATCTCGTCCACCTTGTCCGCTGTATGGTCCTTGACATCCACCCCGGCGCAGAATGCCTTGCCCTCTGCAGCGATCACCAGGACCTTCGTTTGCCTATCGCCTCGCAGACCCTCCAAGGCTGTGATGATCTCCTTCATGGTAGGGATATTCAGTACGTTGAGGGGCGGATGATTGAGCGTGATCCTAGCTACACCTTCTAGGCGCTCGAAAATGATGTTCTGGAAATCGGCAGTCATGTCACCCCCGTCAGATGTATTGTCCTCCGTCTACGGTGATCACCTCGCCTGTGATATGGCGGGCTTTCTCGCTGCTCAGGAATGTGACAACCCAGGCTACTTCCTCCGGTTGTCCCAATCGGCCAAGTACAATCTCCGCCAAAGCCATCTGCTCTACCTTCTCGCGGGCAGGGTTCTGTCGCAACATCTCAGTCTCAATGAGCCCCGGGCCCACCGCGTTGACGTTGACGCCGTACCTCCCTAGCTCCTTGGCCATAGCCTTGGTCAATCCTATGATGCCAGCCTTGGAGGCCGAGTAGTTGGTCTGACCGAATTTGCCCCTGAGGCCGTTGATAGAAGTGATATTGACCATTTTTCCCGATTGCTGTTCCCTGAAGGTGGGGGTGACGGCGCGAGCAAAGTTGAAGTATCCCTTCAGGTTCACATCAATGACGCGATCCCACTGCTCCTCGCTCATCTTCCAGATGACGCCGTCCCAGTTCATCCCAGCGTTGCACACCAGGATGTCCAGGCCCCCGAACTCTTGTACAACCTTGTCCACCATCTCCTGGGCAGCATCGAAACCTGAAACATCAATCTGGTAGGCCATCGCCCTGCGACCCATCCCCTCTATCTTGCGGGCCACTTCCTTGGCCTCATCGGGGTGACTGCGGTAGGTGAGCGCCACATTGGCCCCCTCCTGCCCCAGATCCAGCGAGATGGCAGTCCCGATGCCCAGGCTGCCCCCCGTCACGATAGCGTTCTTGCTTTCCACTAGACCCATTTGGCACGTACTCCTTTCGTGA
Source organism: Chloroflexota bacterium (assembly GCA_030616025.1). GTDB lineage: Bacteria > Chloroflexota > Anaerolineae > UBA7937 > B3-Chlor > B3-Chlor. The sequence goes on along the minus strand of JAUWYD010000220.1, from coordinate 464 downwards.
AGATTGTACCGTCGGGTATCGACTCGCCCCAGGCGCGGAGCTAACAATCGCCCAACTTGCCTGGCGCGGATACCACTCGCAGAAGACCTTCCGGCGACAACCGGGCAGGAGACGTCGACTCACCGCAGGCAAGTGGAGGCGGTCCCGCAGAACACCGGGCTGCATCACCGCAGCCCGAAGCACTTGGGAATTCGAAGATCACGGTGCGGCGCTCTTGTTTGAGACGAGTGCCGGTGACGCCAATGTCGCTACGGCCAGGATCTGACGCAGCGAAAACCTGATGGAGATGGCTCTTACCTACGTTGAGGCAATTGTGCCAAGACCAGAGCACATAGGAGAGTCCGAAGCCGGCAGGCGAGCTGCCGAGAACGATGTTGGCGGTACCGAGTGCGAGCCCCAGCGACTCCAAGATCCTTTCCCGAAGGCTCCCGATCTCGTTGGTGGGCACCTAGATGAGACACAGG
>JAUWYD010000161.1 GCA_030616025.1 Chloroflexota bacterium | reverse complement strand
GGCCTCCATCAGGTAGATGGCTAGGTAGACACCAAGGCCGGCGGAGACGCACACTACCGCCACTCCCAACACCGCCGTCACCATCCACTGCTTCCTGGACACGCTACCCCCGCCTGACCCCCAGAGCGCCCCATCGCCCTCACATTTGTTAACAGGTCTCAACATGCGATTGTAGCATCGCCCGGGGCGACACGCAACGCGTTGGCACTACCATCACGCATGAGAGAACCCGGTAGGCGTACGGCATGCCATGCGGCTACTAACGTCACCCTTGGACGAGAGCCTCAGACTCGGCTCGCGCTTGCCTGGACGCGACTGGAGAATCAAGGCAGCTCCTTCTTCAACACGCTCTTCCGCGTGTATTGACTTCGAGCCAGCCCGTATGGTATAATTAACAGAGAAAACGTCTGACTCAGGAGGCAAATGGATGTTCTTTCCCTTCTATTTTGACATCAGATACTTGCTGTTTTCGCTGCCAGCTCTGTTGCTGGCTTTGTTCGCTCAGTGGAGGGTGCAATCCACGTACAGGAAGTACTCGCGCATCCGCAACATGAGGAGCATCAGCGGTGCGGAGGCCGGGCAGTTGCTGTTGAGGGCCAACGGACTGACGAATGTGTCGCTGGAGGGTGCCCGTCGACTGTTGAGTGATCACTACGATCCTCGCAAGAGAGTACTGCGTCTTTCCCGAGAGGTGGCCCAGAACCCTTCCGTGGCCGCGCTGGGGATCGCGGCGCACGAGGTAGGCCATGCCGTCCAGCATCAGGTTGACTACGCTCCCATGCGGGTGCGCACGGGGCTGGTACCCGTGGTGAACCTGGGCAGCTGGTTGGGCATGATCTTCTTTTTCCTGGGCCTGGTGATTCAGCTCTCGAGCCTCGTCTGGGTGGGGATCATCTTCTTCTCCGGCAGCGTGGTCTTCGCTCTGGTGACGCTGCCCGTGGAACGAGACGCCAGTCGTCGCGCTCTCCAGATGCTGAAGGCCGAAGGCTTGGTGGGCACGACCGACATCCAGGGTGTGCAGAGTGTCCTCTCGGCAGCGTCTTTGACCTACGTGGCGGCCCTGGCACAAGCCTTCTCCCAACTGCTCTACTTCGTCTTCCTGGCTACGGGGATGAGCAGGAGGGACTAGCTTGACCAGGCGTACAGCCATCGATGAGCAAGATCCGGGAGCCGGCGAGAGGGTCGCCCTCTTGGAGTTTACTCATTCCCAGTTGCAGGACTGGGTTTTGTCCCAGGGCCAACCCCGTTACCGGTCCGACCAGCTGTACAGCTGGCTGTACGGCTCGCTCGCGCCCGATTTCGAAGGCATGCGCAATCTTCCCCAGTCAATGCGCCAGCGGCTTGGGGAGATGGCGGACATCCAGAGGCTGGCACCCCTTCAGGACGTCCTTTCCTCCGATGGGCTGACGCGCAAGACCTTGTTCGCCCTGTCTGACGGTGAGACCATCGAGAGCGTCCTGATGCGGTACGAGGAGCGGAACACCGTCTGCTTGTCCACCCAGGTAGGATGCTCTTTGGGGTGTACCTTCTGTGCCACGGGACACAGCGGCTTCACCCGGAACCTGAGTGCTGGGGAGATCCTCGAGCAAACTCTCTACTTCGCCAGAGAACTGAGGGAGGAGGGACACAGGATAACGAACGTAGTGTTCATGGGCATGGGCGAACCCCTCATGAACTACGAAGCAACCTGGCAAGCCATAGAGACCTTGACCGACTCGCGAGGCTTTAACCTGGGAGCACGGCGGATCACCATCTCGACTGTCGGCATCATACCTGGTATCGAACGCCTGAGCGGAGAGAAACTGCAAGTTGGGCTCGCGGTATCTCTGCACGCGCCGGACGACGAATTGAGAAAGACCTTGGCACCGATCACCCGCCGCTATCCAGTCAAGAAGTTGATAGCTGCTTGTCGAACTTACTTCGAACGCAAGGGACGCCGTGTGACCTTTGAATACGCACTCGTGGACAGACTGAACGATTCGCTGCAGCAGGCAGCGCAGCTGGCGATCTTGCTCGAAGGACTGCTCTGTCACGTCAATCTCATCCCCCTCAACCCCGTGCCGGGTTCTCCCTGGCGAGGCAGTTCCAGGGAGCGCGTGCGAGGTTTCCATCGGAAACTCAATAGACTCGGCGTCAACAGCACGATCAGGTTGAGAAGGGGTACTGAGATCGAGGCGGGCTGCGGCCAGCTGCGGTCGAGATGGCCCGGCCGTCAAGGGGCGCAGAATTGCCTTTCGTCGTGACAGGATGTATGATTCTGGTTTTGGGGAGAAGAGCTATTCCGTGACGCACAGTGCCCAAGTGACCCTGGCGAACGAGTCGTCCAGCAGAAGCCTCCAGGGCGAGGTAACCGAACCGCCCTCAGTGTGTTATGTTATGACAGAACAGAGAAAAGCCAGTCCCTGGGGATCGGGACCGGCTCACAGGTTGGGTCTCGAGTCTGAGCGTGACTACGCTGATAGAGATGAGGCAGGCTTCTTCTGCAAAGTGCGCAGACACCTGGTACAGATGCGGACTTGCCGCTTTACCTTGCCGTCGCTGATCGTCTTCTTATGAAGATTCAGCTGCCAGTTCCGCTTGGTGCGATTATGAGCATGGCTGACACTATGTCCAAATTGAGGACCTCTACCGCATATCTCACATTCTCTGGCCATTCTCTTATCCCTCAGGGAAGTATTACTGCCTTTAACGATACCATAATGCGACAGTCTAGTCAAATCAGCACATCATGTCCTTCTTGCGTGGAGAGCAGGCACAACTATCTGACGTCTTGAGGTGGAATACAATGGTCGAGGAGCGAAGATTGGGAAGCGTCGAAATCTCACCCGTGGCCATTGCCAGCATCGCTAGCCAGGCCGTACTGGGATGCTACGGAGTTGTGGGCATGGCTTCGCGCACTATCCGTGCCGGGTTCGTGGAGATGGTCCATCCCACGGACACTCCAAGAAAGGGCGTGGAAGTAGCGCTCGTGGAAGACAGGATAATGATTGACCTCTATGTGATAATGGAATACGGGGTCAGAGTCTCAGAGGTCGCGCACAACATCATGCAAAGCGTGAAGTTCAACGTAGAGAAGGCTCTGGGCGTACCGGTAGCTGAAATCAATGTCTACGTTCAGGGTCTGCGGATCAGTGACCCCGCGTAGCGAGGACTGATGCCGGCTCCAGTTGGAGGCCGCCGGGATTGACGGTAGAGAAGATGGAAGATACGGCAAGGGAGCCTCGGCCGATGAGTTCATGTGATGGTCGAGAACTCAAGCTTCTTCTGCACGCAGGCACCGTTTGGCTGGAGACACACGCCTCCAGCATCAACGCCATGAATGTGTTCCCCGTGCCCGATGGCGACACGGGCACAAACATGCTCCTCACAATGCAGGCGGCCCTCGCAGAGATCGACACCGTGCCTGATGATTCGGCTACCGCTGTGGCCCAGGCGGCCGCTCATGGGGCGCTGATGGGCGCGCGAGGCAACTCGGGGGTGATCCTGTCCCAGCTACTGCGAGGTTTGGCCAGTGGCCTGAAGGACAGGGCTCAGTTCGATGGCGCAGATTTCGCAGCGGCCCTGGCTGAGGGATCCACTACCGCCTATAAGGGAGTCATCAAGCCAGTAGAGGGTACGATCCTGACGGTTGGCCGTGAGGCCGCTGAAGCGGCCCAGGCGGCAGTGGACGAGGGCGTTCGCGATTTCCTGCCTGTGCTGGAACGCGTAGTGGTGGGGGCCAGGGACTCCGTAGCCAGGACGCCGACTCTGCTGAACGTGCTGCGTGACGCGGGCGTCGTTGACGCCGGAGGCCAGGGGCTGTATGTCATCCTCGAAGGAGGTCTGAGATATCTCAAAGGAGAACCGATGGAGATGGCTGAAGCACCTGAGCCGGTTCCCGTAGTTGTGGGCACCGCCCCCGCCGAAGGGGAAATGGAATGGGGTTATTGCACCGAGTTCATTGTGCAGGGACAAGGCCTGGAACTGGAAGAGATCCAGGAACGCATCACGGCTTGGGGTGACTCAGCCCTGGTCGTGGGGGACGAGCAAACTGTCAAGGTACACGTGCACACTTTCAGGCCGGGCGAGGTGATTGGCTTTGCCTCCAGCAAGGGCACCCTGCATAACATCAAGATAGACAACATGCAGGATCAGCACCGCGAATTCCTGGTGATAGGAGAGGAAGCGGACACTGCAGACGCCGGAGAGGAGGTGGACGGCGTCGCCGTCGTGGCTGTCGTTTCGGGCCCGGGTC
>JAUWYD010000093.1 GCA_030616025.1 Chloroflexota bacterium | reverse complement strand
CCTGGGTCGGGGAATCGGCCCGTTTCGAACTTGGAGAACACCAATCCCCCGTCCACTATGACATCAAAGATGCCGTTGCCTCCAGGGACCAGCTTTGCCTCCACTCCAAGCGCCTCACGCAATTCGTCCGCCACACTGGCGGCGCTGGGCTTGTAGTTTCACTCCGTACAGTAGTGGATTTCGATTTGCATCGCGTACCTCCTCATCGCTCTGGCTTACAAATGGTTGTGCGATCGCCCTGCTGGCTCACGCATCATCGGACCGGCACAAGAGAAAACCGGCCTTGTCGCCGCGTTTGCCTGAATCGGATATGATGCTGGACCCAGTTCAGGCGAGAACAATACCCATTATAACAATCTGAGAGACAAAATCAAACCGGTTACAGCGGGAGGACAGAAACGGAGAACCAGGAAGTCGAGACCTTGCTCACCATCTTGGCGGTGGGTCAACAAGTATATCCGCACAAGTAGGAGATGGTCGCCTGCATGCAACTCTTCCTTCATCTGCGCGGCTGCAGAAGGCAAACAACCGCCCGTTGACAATGTCCCAGCCCCGAAGCGTAGACGCTTGCCCACTGGCTCTGGACACTCGAGGCCGTCCTCAACGGCGTTGGTTCTATTTGCGTCCCAGGCACCGCCCCAGGGATAGATCCGCCTGTCGCTCGGCAACTGGTGGACAAAGCCAAATCCCCCACGTAGAATGGTGGGCCTGTCAACTCAGCCCCGCCAATTCTCGCTCGTCACCCCGAAGGATGCAGGTACACCGAACTACTTCACAAATGCCTTGGGAGTGCTGTCATCCTGCCATCTGCAGAAGGTCTTCGATTCCTATCGTTCTCAAGTCCTCAGTAACGATGTGGGCCCCTGCTTCCTCCAATGCACTTCTATCGCCGATGCGCAACGCACCAACGGCATGGTAGTCCAAGGACGTCGCTGCCTCCAGGCCTGAAGGAGCATCTTCGAAGACCACGAATGTTTCGATTCGATCTTCGGACAGAGCCTGCAGCTTGTCTGCGGCAAACCTCAATATCTCAACCTTGCCGCCCACATCCATACCACAGGCATCAACGTCAAATACGGAGTAGAGAGTATCGCCTTCGCCCAGGACACCGAAGTCATCACCCAGTTCCCTCACCACACGGGACCTCGGCACTCTCTTGAGCATGCGACTGGCGTTCTTCGATGCCGAAGCCGCGGCCTGCAACACGCCGGTTCTCCTCGCCCGCAGCAGTAGGCTCACCGCATCCGTGAACAGCTTGAACTCACCTCTCTCTATCAGGTCCTTGATCAGTGCATCTTTCTCGGCGGCGTACCTCTCCAGAACCTCCCTCTTGGCCTCCTCGGTCGTGGCGCCAAGACGCTCGTAGATGCCCATTCCCTCCAATATGTTGTGAGCGCCTTCGTACCTTGGCCTTGAAGCAACGTGTGTGAAGTAGAAGTCGGAGCTCAAGCGATCTGCGTTCCAGGGCTCCTTCATGAGCGTGAGACGCCAGGACTCCTCGTGAGGGCTGTCTATCACCACGCCATCAATGTCCCAAATGAACCCCGCCCTGGTTGCCATGATTGTCACTTCACGCTCCTCAGGGTCTCACCTGGACGCAAGACCTGTCTCTCGCCATAGATCTCAATGTCCACTGCCTTTCGCCCCTTCACCATGGACGCCTCCGTCTCCCCATCGGAGATGGCAAGTTCAACAAGGCATCCTCTGAACCACGTCTGGAATCTCATGCTCCGCCACAATTCAGGTAGGGCCGGGGTGACAGTCAGCACACCGTCCTTCACCCTCACACCTGCAAAGCCACGGATCACTATCTGCCAGGCTCCCCCCAGTGCTGCGGCGTGTACCCCAAGTTCCGTGTTGCCATGTATATCCTCCAGATCCGCGCTCGCCGCGTGGTGCAGATATCTATATGCCTTTTCCCTGTCGCCAAGCTCGTTGTTCAGAATAGCATAGCTGGTGATACTCAGAGAAGACATGTGGGTGGTCCTTGGCTCATAGTACTCCAGGTTTGATCTCTTCTCATCAAGGGAGAATTCATCTGACAAGAGATACAACAGGAGCACTACGTCCGCCTGCTTGATCAGCTGCGTCTCCTTCACGTCGGCCAAGAGTACCTTGGAGGGCCAGACGGGCATGCCGTGCTCGTCCCATACGCCGATGATCACGTCCGTTTTGTCGAAGTACCCTTCGAACTCTTCTATCAACCCGCTGGGACCCATAAGGAAGACGATCTTGTCCGCTATCTGTCTCCAGGTATCAACCTCTTCGTCCGTCAGCCCAATCTCCTCAGCAATGGCCCTCAGTTTCCGAATATGCCCCACGCCGAGGTCATCATAGAGTTCACACGCATACCTCAACGTCCACCTGGTCATGGCATTTGTGTATGAGTTGTTGTCCACGCCCTCCTGAAACTCGTTCGGACCGATAACCAGCTTGATCTCGTACGAGCCAGTGGTCTCGTCGTAGACCACTCGTGACGCCCAGAACCTGGCGGCTTCAAATATCATTTCGGCGCCATACTGAAGCATGAACTCCTCGTCTCCGGTGTGCTGGTAGTAGAGGTGTATGCCGTAAACTATGTCGCTTGCTATATGATGCTCCCTCTTGGCGTTGTATACCGGCAAGATTGTGCCATCGAAGTTGACCCAGGTTGCCGGCGTCTCCTCTTTGCCGCTCTCAGCCGATTCCCAAGGCCACAGTGCGCCTTCGTAATCCTGATCCACTGCACATTCCCGGGCCTGTTGCAGCCGACGCGCTCTGTACATCAGAAGGTGTTTCGCAAGTCGCGGATGAGTGTATATGAAGAAGGGAAGCATGAAGATCTCAGTGTCCCAGAATATGTGCCCTTGATACCATTCCCCCGACAGGGCCTTGGGCGCAATACTTGCATCTATGTCCTGAGGCGCTGCAGCTATCAGCAATTGATACATAGCGAAGCGCAAGGCCTTCTGCATGGCCGAATCACCCTCTATCCGGACATCGGCAGATTGCCACCTCTTCTCCCATGCCGTAGTATGATCCGCCAACAGCCGTGATGCCCCTCGCTTCCCTGCGTTTCTCAGCCCGTCAACGCAAGCCGCCCTTATCTCGCCCTCAGTCTCACGAGAAGTGTATGTCGAGATGTACTCGTTTAGCTCATATCGGGCTCCCTTTTTCACACCGAAAGAGTACTCCATTGTGACGGACTCTTCTTCCAAGCGGCACCCTGTCTCCACCTGGAAATCGGGCCCTGCACCGCTCATATCAGCAATGGTGGCAATCCCGATCACGGTGCCCAGGTCGTTGGTCCTTGCCTCCAGATAGGACAGGCCATGGCCAAGGTCAAGGGCGTGTGTAACGGCATAGTGCTTTCGCGGCCCACCCACAGCGTGCATTTCGTTTCTCGTCGTTCCATCTATGGTATGTGCAACGACTACCGAGGCATCGTCGTCCAAGCATCTGACAGTGACACTGACCACAGCGGTGTGCATATCTTGGAGGCTGAAGAAACGCCTGGATTGGTATTCATATCTCTTGCCAGCATCCGCAAAGAGGGTGCGCCTCACCAACGCTGCCCTCTTCATATCCAGTATGCGGTGGTGTTCAAGCACCTCCATCTCGTCCGCACACAGCTTCTTACCGTCCACATAGATTTCCATAGCAGCAGGATTCGGCCCATTGACGATGGCAAAGGACTGCCCACCACTCTTGTCGTATATCCCGGCAAGATAGGTGCCAGCCCTAGCCTCGTCGTAGCCCTCCTCTAGAATGCCCCGTGACCCAAGATAGCCATTTCCAAGAGTCAGAATGGCCTCCTGAAATCCCATTCTCTCCCGATCGAAGACGTCCTCACATATTGCCCACTCCTCGTCTGATACCGATCCTAGATACTCTGTGGCCATGTCAACCTGTCACCTGGTCATTCAATGCCCAGTACTCTCTTGTAAACACGCTCGTAACCATCAACCATCGCCTGCGCCGTGAACATACTCTCCGCGCGCTGGCGGCATTTCTGAGCGTCAATCTCGCCAACTTGCTTTACAGCCTTGATGAATTCATCCATCGTCTCCACCACGAAACCCGTGACCTCGTGGGCAACGATCTCGGGTGCCGCCCCCCGTTTGAAGGTTACCACCGGCGTACCACAGGCCATGGCCTCAACCATGGTGATGCCAAACGGTTCATCCCACTGTATTGGATAGAGGTATCCCCTGGCGCGCGAGAAGAGACGCATCTTCTCCTTGCTCCAATGACCCAGTTCGCCTACGAACTGTATGTCGCTACTCAAGTAGGGGACTATGCGTCGGTCAAAGTAACTGCGCTCTTCCTCCTCGTGGACTTTTCCTGCCAATATCAGTCTCGCGCCAAGCTCTTTTGCCACGTCGCAGGCCAGGTGGGGTGCCTTTTCTTCGTTGAACCTCCCGATGTAGAAGAAGAAGTCCTCTTTGTCCTCAGAGAATGGGTACTTGTCAAAGAGTATGCCGTTGTAGACCATACCAGCGTAGTTCAGGCCTGGAAGACACGCTTGGTGAAAGTCGCTGATGGTAACAAAGTGCATCCCCTCGGAACCTTTGAAGAGCCGGTAGAACCTCTCGTTTTCCTCGTCGAAGGGCCCGTGGACCGTGTGCACAACAGGGATATCTATGAACGCTGCCGCCAGGAGGCCTTCCTTCCATGTATGGTCGTGTATTATGTCGGCGCCCTCTCGAGGTATCTCCTGGTAACAGGCGAGCGAATGGGTCAGTGCGATATTGAGGAAACTTGACGGTGGCGCATCCAAGTAGGATTTCATCTCGTCATCGAAAACCTTGTGTATGGACGCCCTCGATGAAGAGGCCGAGATTGTGCAAAGGGAAACCTCATGACCTTTGTCTATGAGTCCCTCCACTAGCAGATGGATGATAACTTCAATACCACCATACCCCTCTGGCGGTATCTTGAACCAGGGAGGCGCGACCATTGCCACTCTCATGTTTCACCTCCTCCTGCCTTGCTGTCAACGACGGCTCTTCTTGAATGATACCGGTGGGGATCCCTCCGGATACCCCTACCGTAATCGGAGCGGAGATCTCGGACCTCCACACAATCTCCGACCAGATGCGGTCCCGAGTGTAGTGCCCATATGAGGCTTGACACGCACATCAAGTCCTTTGGCGGTCACCCTCCGACCGAACTCTCTTGGCTGCGCACCTGCGCTGCGAGGCGGGCAGACTTCTCTCGATTCCTAAGGCGCCCGTCCTCGCAGAACAAACGACGCATCGGTGCTGCCTTCCGCCCACGAAGACACTATAGCATAGGTGGAGACGAGTATCAACGCCGTACCATTACCCCTTGGGGGCCTTGCCACATCCCGGCCCGGCGCGAGAACCATCACTTCGTTCCATATGTGGGGACCGAATATTAAATCTGCGGACAAATACTTGCGTTTCGGTACAGAATGCTGTATAATAACACCAGAGTCTCAAGGAGGTGCAGCAGAATGCCCGTAATTCTGAATCTCAACGTCCTGATGGCTCAGTGGGAGCAAGCCAATCCCGGAGAGAAGCTAACCCTGAGAAGGTTCAGCGACTTGGTCGGTGTTAACAAGAACACGCTGGGTCGC
>JAUWYD010000256.1 GCA_030616025.1 Chloroflexota bacterium | reverse complement strand
ATGTGGTCATAGGGACTGTGATCCACGTTCATGTGCAGGTTCTCCACGCTGAGGCGAACCTCCTTCTGCGGATCGAAGATCACCAGATCCGCATCCGCCCCTATGGAGATGGTGCCCTTCTGAGGGGCCAGGCCGTATATGCGGGCCGGGTTGGTGGAGACCAATTCTACGAACCTGTTGACGGAGAATCGCCCTTCGGTCACTCCGAAGTGGTAGATCAAGGGCACTCTTGTCTCTACACCGGGCATGCCATTGGGGATCTGGGAGAAATCGTCTCTGCCCATGTCCTTCTGACCCACAAAGTTGAACGGGCAATGGTCGGTGGCTACCACCTGTAGATGGCCAGAGATCAGGCCTTGCCAGAGGGCCTCCTCGTTCCCTTTGTCCCGCAGTGGCGGGGACATGACGTACTTCGCCCCCTCGAAATTGGGCAACTCATAGTGCTGCGTGTTGAAGAAGAGATATTGAGGGCAGGTCTCGGCTAGTACCGTCTGGCCCTTGTCGCGGGCCTCCTTGACTTTCTCCAGCGCCTCTGCTGCAGTCAAATGGACGATATAGATGGGTGCGCTCGCTAGACCAGCCAAGATGATGGCCCGGCCAACAGCCTCGGCCTCTGCTTCAGGCGGGTGGCTCCGAGCATGCCAAATCGGCTCCTTCTTGCCCTCAGCCACGTGCTTGTTGATGAGATAATGCAGAACATCGCCGTTTTCCGCGTGCACCATGATCAGCGCTCCAAGCTCCTTGGCCTTGACCAGGGACTTGAAGAGAGTTTCATCGTCCACCATGAAGGCGCCCTTGTAGGCCATGAAGACTTTGAAACTGGTAATGCCTTGGTCCACCATTTCGGCCATCTCTACGTTCATCACTTGGTCGGTCATGTCCCCTATGGCCATATGGAAGCCATAATCGATAGCCGCCTTCCCTTTGGCTCTGTTCATCCACGTCTCCAGGGCCTGGTGCAAGCTTTCCCCTTCCCCCTGGATGGCGAAGTCTATGAAGGTAGTGGTGCCGCCAAACGCTGCGGCGATGCTCCCAGTCTCGAAATCATCGGCCGATACAGTGCCCATGAAGGGCAGCTCGAAGTGGGTGTGCATGTCGATGGCTCCGGGGAAGACGTAGTTGCCCTGGGCATCGATCGTCTCAGTGCCCTCCAGATCGCGGCCGAGCGCCGCGATCTTCCCCTTTTCGATGCCGATGTCAGCCTCATAGCTGTCTGCACCCGTCACTACGATTCCATTCGTTATCACAGTGTCCATCATTGCTCTCCTGGCAACGGTGCCTCTCCTAGAGCGGCACCATGGTAATGCATTCGTCCACCGGGCAAACATGGGTGCAAAGGGAGCAGCCATCGCACCTCTCGATCACAAACCGAGGATACACCTGGCGGCTATCCATCTCAATGGCCTGCCAGCCGCCGTCCTGGCATGCGGTGTAGCAGAGCCCGCACTTGGTGCAAAGGTCCTGGTCGATGGCGGCCACTACCTTGTGGGCGAAGTCCAACTCTTCGTGGGCGGTGATCTTGGGCAAGATGTGTCCACTCATCTGGGCCACAGACTCGAAGCCCTTCTCATCCATGTAGACAGAAAGTCGCTTCTTCATCTTCTCCACAATGTTGTAGCCTCGGAACATGACGGCGGTGCACACTTGCACCGTTGAGGCGCCTACCAGAATGTACTCAGCGGCATCTTGCCATTTGGCGATACCGCCAATGCCCGAGAGGGGAAGCGTGGTCCCCTTCGCCAACTGAGCGATGCAGCGCAGACCTATGGGCTTGACCGCCGGGCCTGAGTAGCCTCCGAAGGCCGAGGTCCCTCCCACCGAGGGCAGGGGTTCCACACGATCGAGGTCTACGCCGATGAGTGCCGATACCGTGTTGATGGCCGAGATAGCGTCGGCTCCGGCGTCCTGGCAGGCTTTTCCTATCTGGGCGATATCGGTGACATTTGGGGTGAGCTTGACCATCACCGGCACGGAAGCGACCTCTTTCGCCCAGCGTGTGATCTCCCCGGCGATGGTGGGGTCTTGGCCTTGGACGGAGCCCATTCCCTTCTCCGGCATGCCGTGAGGGCAACCGAAGTTGAGTTCCAGGCCATCCACACCCGCTTCTTGAACTTGCTTGATCAAGGAGTCCCACTCGTCCCTGACCACGGCGCCCATCAGGCTTGCGAAGAGGACATGGTCGGGATAGTCGCGCTTGATTTCCTCGATCTCCTTGACCCAGACTTCCAGCTTCCGCTGGCTGATCAGTTCGATGTTCTCTAGTCCGATCGTCTTGTTGCCCACGGCCAGGCGTGCCAGACGAGGCTGGACGTCGATCGCTGGGTCCAAGGCGAGAGTCTTTGTCACAGCCCCGGCCCATCCCGCCTCAAAGGCCCTCTTGATCATCTCTGCATTGGCCGCGGGAGGCGCTGAAGCTAACATGAAGGGGTTCATGAGGTTGAGACCGGCGAATTCAACGGTCAGGTCAGCCATCGTTGACCTCTCCTGGAACTAGGGGGCGACAATCTCTGCGTAGGCGTCCGGTCTGCGATCGCGGTAGAATTGCCATTCGTTGCGAACCTCTCTAACAAGGTCCAGGTCCAAGTCGGCCACCAGCACCTCCTCCTCCTGGTCGGAGGCCTCAGCGATAATCTTGCCCCGAGGATCGCAGAAATAGCTGGAGCCATAATAGTCATTCGGCCCTAGTTCCTCCTCCTGACCGACGCGGTTGATGGCGCCCACAAAATAGCCATTGGCGATAGCATGAGCGGTCTGTTCAATATGCCAGAGGTGCATGGAGAGTCCTCTCGAGGTGGCAGAGGGGATGTATACGATTTCGGCGCCCTGGAGCCCCAGGACGCGCGCTCCTTCTGGAAAGTGGCGATCGTAGCACATGTAAACCCCCACCCGGCCATGCTTGGTTTCAAAGACAGGATAGCCAAGGTTCCCAGGCCGGAAGTAGAACTTCTCCCAAAAGCCAGGAAGGTGAGGAATATGGGTCTTCCTGTACTTGCCCAGGAGCGTTCCATCGGCATCGATGACCACAGCGGTGTTATAGTAGAGACCCGGGGCTTCCTCCTCGTAGAGAGGCAGAACGAGAACCATGGAGTGGCTCTTCGCCACCTCTTGCATCCGTTGCGTCGT
>JAUWYD010000366.1 GCA_030616025.1 Chloroflexota bacterium | reverse complement strand
TATGGCGTCCAGTACCTCTACCACATCTCCCACCTCGATTTCCACACCACACTCTTCGAGTACTTCGCGGCGCACCGCCTCGCGAATGGTCTCGCCTGGTTCCACGATCCCACCAGGAATGCTCCACTTGCCCCGGCTTGGTTCTTGTCCGCGCAATACCAACAGGATCTTGTCGTCCTTGAGCACTATTGCGCCCACTGAAGGGATTGGCGTTGACGGATACTCCCTTTGCATCTCTCTTCTTCTCTGGCTGGTACGGTTCCGCCCTCGTCGCTGACCCGTCGGCTCTGCGATCTCATGGCGAAGGCTTGAAGTCCTCGATCCTCAGTTGCAGCTGTTCCTCATCACGCCATATGCGCACCTGGGGTGTGTAGACAATGTCTGTGCGTGGCGCCAACTCGTCGGCGTGCTGGGCCATCCAGAAGGCTATGCCGTCCCAAACGACGTGTCCATCGCTCAAGGCGAGCTTCAGATGGTTCTCGCCCACAACTCGGCTATCGCGGACCTCGACCCCAGAACTCAGAAGAAGCGGTTCAGGATTGCCTGCGCCCAGCGGTTCCAACTGCTGGCAGGTGGCAAAAGTTTGAGGCGTCAGGCTGCTCAAGGGCATATCGGCATCTATGTGTAGTGTGGGGACCAGTTCGACCCCCGCCATGCGTTCAGCAGCAATCTGACGTAGTCTTCGCCGCAGCGCGGGAAGGTTCTCATTGCTCACCGTGAAGCCTGCAGCTTTGGCGTGACCTCCACGCCTTCTCAAGAGAGGGGCACACTCGTCCAGTGCTGCCGCTACGTCGAACTCGTCAACGCTGCGAACTGAACTCACGCTCTGCTCTTCGCCCGATTTGACCACTGCGACCGGGCGGTAGAACTCGTCGCATAGCCGTTGGGCTGCCAGGCCCAGGACTCCCTGGTGATAATCATCTCCGGTGGCGAATAGGAAGGGCTCATTCTCTTGATCCAAGACCTGAAGTCGCGCGGCCTCCACGGTCGCAAGCATCATTTCCCGGCGCTGCTGGTTCTTCTCCTCCAGCAACTCCGCTAGTTCTCGAGCTCGCGACGGGGAGGAGGTGGTGAGGAGCTGGTAGCTCAATATGGCATCATCTACCCGTCCTGCGGCGTTGATCCGGGGTCCCAGCACGTAACCGATCGTAGCGGCGGTGACTGTCTCTGGCTTGGCATTAGCCTGTTCCATCAGGGCCAAGATCCCGGGGCGACGAGGGTGCTTCAACAGCGCCAGGCCTCTCTTCACCAGACTGCGGTTCTCCCCAAGAAGAGGAGAAAGATCGGCGACAGTTCCCAAGGCTACTAGATCCAAGAGATCTTCTTCCAGGACGGGACGACGCTCTCCTCGTTGCGGAGATTGCTGGTTGACCAACAGTAGTGCCTGGGCCAGCTTGAAGGCGATGCCTACGCCCGAGAGGTCCTCGAAGGGGTACTTGCAGTCCATACGCTTTGTGTTGACTATGGCTAGGGCCGCCGGCAACTGCTCGCCTAGCGAATGATGGTCGGTGATTATGACGTCCGCTCCCATACCTTGTGCGCACTCTACCTCTCGCAGAGCCCTGGCACCGCAGTCCACTGTGACTATCAGGCTGACCCCTTGCTTGACCAGCTTGCGAAGCGCGCTCTCGTTGAGCCCGTATCCTTCATCTACTCGATGGGGGATGTAGGGAATCACCCGTCCACCCAAGGAAGATATGGTTTCGGTGAGCAGGGCCGTTCCTGTGACCCCATCGGCGTCGAAATCGCCGTAGACCGCTATCAGTTCGTCGCCACGGATGGCCTGCCGAATCCTGGTTACGGCCTCCGCGACACCTTTGAGCTGGAAGGGGTCTCCCTCCTCGCATTCACCAGCCAGGAAGCGGCGCACATCGTGAGGAGCGATGAGGCCACGATTGTACAAACACTGCACCAGTAGAGAGGGAAGATCTGGGAAACTGGCCAGATGA
>JAUWYD010000033.1 GCA_030616025.1 Chloroflexota bacterium | reverse complement strand
AGCCAATCCAATCGACTCCAGTGGAACAGTATCTCATAGTCTCCGATCTTCTTGCTCATGCTTACACAACCTCCTCATCGGAATTGGGCGCAGATATGCGCTGAAAAGGTGAGTATCTGCCTCATCTGCTCGTCGGCTGCGGTCGTCCGCATCAGTTCAGCGCCCGAGAACGTGCGAGTTTTCGCTTCGCTGCCGTGCCGGGCCATATTCGTCCCCACCCCTCATACAACTATGGTCCTATTCCGTGTTTCTCAGCATGCTCCCGAAGGAACTTCAGCCCTTCTCTCGCCAGAAACTCGGAGGATTGAGTCGGCGGTCGCCATAGCTTAATTGCCGCGGCCAGTTCTGGGTTTACTGCCGGGAAGGACTTGACGACGAACGGTCCTTTGTAGTTCGCATCCACGAGTCCCCGGAATACCTCATCCCAGTTGACTGTGCCGCTGCCAAGCAGGCCGCGATGGTTCTCGCTCATGTGCATGTAGCCCAGCACATCGGCGCAGTCAACCAGCGGCCTGTAAAGGCCCTCCTCCTCGATGTTCATGTGGTAGGTATCGGCGTGTACCACGATGTTTTCTGCGCCCGTGGCTAGAATGGTCTCCCTAAGATCGGCCAGTGTATTGTATAGGTGGCTTTCGTAGCGATTGACCACCTCGACACCCAGCGTGACACCACGCTTCTTCGCCTCCTCGGCCACCTCACCCAGCGTGTCGATCACCAACTGGCGATCTCCGGTGAACTTCCCCAAGGCGAAAGCGGTACATCCACCAAGGTATGTTCCTCCTACCGCTCCGAGCTTGTCAAGTGCGCTGATGAGGAACTGCTTGGCTTTCTCCGGCTCTTCGGGCATATGAGCCCATTCAGGCAGCACGAGGGACCCCGCCGCTTCTATCCCCGCATCGGCGAGGGCCTTCTTGTGCGCCGCTGCATCGAAGTCGTCGGGTCTCAACAGGGAGATCTCGATGAAATCGAAACCGGCCTCGCTCGTAGCGGCAATCGCCTGGTTCCCCTTTTCCGTTGTCCATTCATCAATCCACAGGAAGGTATGTGCACCGTACTTGGGCATGGCAGTCCTCCTTTTCCTTAGAATGATCTGGGCTCACAAGCAGTGGGTCTGCATGCTGCTTGTCCTAATTTGAGGGAACCACGAGTATAGCAGCGAGATTGGCAGATTCCCTTGCTGCTCGTTAGTAGACGCCGTACTCTTTGGTGGCGTCCCCCATTGCCTTTACATTTTCGGGTGGGACGTCATCAAAACCGGCTGCGGCGTCCACCATTAAGCCGCCGCCTTTACCGACGACATCAATGAGCTCTTTCACGTAATCCTTGACCTGCTGGGCTGTACCTGTTTGCAGTGAGGATAGCGGTACGTTGCCTGAGATACATGCAACGTCACCGAGGAGCTCCTTTGCTTTGTAGATGTCCACGGTCTCAAAGTGGTAAAGCACCTTACCTTTAGGCACATCCACAAGATACTCTAAGCGTGGTGTATAGTCCCCTTCCGTGTACACGTATGGGATGACCCCCGCCTCATCCAGGGCCAGGATTAGCTCTTTCAAAGTTGCCCAATAAAAGGTCCTAAACTGCTCATCAGACATGAACCCTGCGGCGCCTTTGTGGAGAGGTATCAGTGCCATAGGGTTTCTAGCCGCCCTGGCACCCCTTATCCCTATTTCTATGGCGAAGGGTGTCATTTTCTCAAGGGCTTCGAGCAGTTTGTCGGGTATTCTGAGCATATCCAGCATAATCCCTCTGGTTCCCCTGAGAGAATCCCCGATTAAGTCAAATGGAGCAAACGTCAGGCAGCCCAGCATGTTGGGATATCCCAACCCCTGCATCTCTTTATCAAATTTGCCGATAGCCCTGTACCACTTAACCAGTTCCTGCCCAGCTCTGACAAGTGAATCTAAGGCTTCGGCAACCTGCGGATCACCAAATGGGGCCAATAAATCAAACCAGCACGTCCACATTCCAGTACGTAAGGGGAGAAGCTTCTGCAAGGGCTCTAGTTCACTAAAGGCGCGCGGGTAATACCTCCTGAGCATGAAATCGGTGGGGTCTGCGATAAATTCGTCATATTCGTCCGCTCTCATGTATTCGTCTTCGATGAACTGATATGTCGCCTTAGGATCAGCAAGTTGCTTGCCAGGCACTTTAATTTGTTTGTAGCCGATAAGCTCAAATACAAGCGCAGAATAAGCAATTGAGATGTTGACGTACAGGTCTGGATCCAGAGCCAAGACAGTCTTCTTCCAAGCCTGGTGTGCCTTGTCGTAGTCATACATGACCTCTTCAACGGTCATGCCCGCATAGTGCGCAGGGAACAGGCCATAAAGAGGAATGTACGGCACCCTGTCAGGGACTCTCAGTTGGAGAGCATCTCTAACCCTTGTTATTCTCTGCTCGTATGCTTCTTCGGCTTCCGGGCTTACAAACTCTACCCCCTCGGGCGAAAGCCAGGCCCGGAACATTTCCTCAAGTCTTTCATCTGATGAAAGCTCTTCCCAATTGATGTTCACTTTGCTTCTCCCTTGCCCATTGCTTGGCAAATGTAACGGCTATTACGGCGTCGCGCCCATAGGCGTCTGCGCCGGTGTGTTTGCGAATCTGGTCATCAATCTGTCCGCTGCCGATCATGACCTTGATACTGTCACGCAAGCCGGCTTCTTCGAGCGCCTCAATGGTGGCCTTCATCGGATCGAAGGTCAGTGTCAGGAAGCCGCTCACGCCTATGACCTGTGGCACGTCAACATCTTCTATAATGATCTTGCCAAATTCGACTAAATTCGCTCGTTTCACCCGCCAATTGCTCCATCGCGTCCATTGGCCGGCACTTTGCCTGAAGCGGCGTCAAATAGCAGTACATCGGTAGGGCAAAAGGAGAGCCAGAAGGCATAGTCGAGGCCCGGCAAGTCAAACACATGAACGCTGTGCCTGTGCCGGGCCATCATGGAGGCGACCTATAACCCCAGGTTTCCTGCACCTCCAATTGCGACGCCGGTGGTCACTGCCGAGAACGCTCCCTACTCAGCTACGACGCCTCGCTGCCGTTTGTTCCGCCGGCGGTGCGCTCTTGGTCCTAAGCTTCGTAGATCAGCGCGCGCCCGGTCTCAGCGTCGAACAGCAAGGTGCGGGTGGGGTCGAACGCCAGCCACACAGTCTGCTTAGGGCGGGCACGAAAACCCAGTTCAGTAACGATCTGCAGGCGCGCTCCGAGCAGGGTCACAGTGGCAACCGTCATGTCGCCCAAGGGTTCAACCACAAAGACCTCGGCTGGGATCACGTGACGCGCCGACTTTTCCAGCCCGATGTCAATGTAGAAGGGGCGGATGCCCATCGTCACGCGCGGTGGAATCGCACCTCGCTGTGCCAAAGCCTCGCCGTGGGAAGGCATCTCCATGGTGGTGCCCTTGTGATCCAACAGGTGTCGCCCGTTTTCCCGGCGGTACTCACACTCCAGGAAATTCATAGGGGGCTCGCCCACGAAGCCCGCCACAAACGTATCAGTAGGGTTGTGGAAAATCTCCTCTGGTGTGCCGACTTGGGAGAGCAGGCCCTCGTTCATCACCGCTACGCGGTCGGCCAGGGCCATGGCCTCCTCCTGATTGTGCGTCACGTAGATCATGGTGTAGCCCAATTCGATGTGCAGGCGCTTGATGTAGGCACGCATGCGGACACGCTGGCGCGTGTCAAGGTGCGAGATCGGCTCGTCTAGCAGGAAGACCCTGGGCTCCCGTGAGAGCGCCCGGCCAAGGCCAACCAACTGCTGCTGGCCGCTGCTGAGGTTGGTGGGCTTCCGATCCAGCAGGTCCGTGATTTCCAACATGCCGGCAATCTCACGCACACGCTTGTCCACATCCACACCGGACCGGTTGGAAGAGCGCAATGGGAAAGCCAGATTCTCGTACACGTTCAGTGTCGGATACAAGGCATAGGTCTCGAACGCCATCGCCACGTTGCGGTCACGGGGCCGCACCTTGATCATCAACTCCCCGTCGAAGTAGATGTTGCCGGAAGTGATCTCCTCCAGCCCCGCGATCATCCGCATCGTAGAAGACTTCCCGCAACCCGACGGCCCAAGGAAGGCCATAAACTCCTTGTCGGCGATGTCCAGGGAAATGCCACACACGGCTTCGACTTTCCCGTACCTCTTCCACACATTTTCCAGAGTTACTGAAGCCACTTGTGATCGCCTCCTGGTTGCTATGACGAAGTGTCAGTTGCTTTGGCGCCTTGGGTGTGCAACGGCCAGGCCGTCGGCAAACACATGAAGGTTCTCCTGGCTGAGGTTCAGCCAGACCGTGTCCCGGACCTTGATCGTGAGCTCAGGCGGCGTCACCACCTGCACCAAGTTCTTGCCCAATTTGGCCGTGAGAATGTTGCGGTGACCCAGCGTCTCGGTCACGAACGCCTCGCCCGGTACGTTGTGCGTCTCGTTCCTCGAAAGCGCCGCGCTTACCTCGGTGGCCCGCGCGCCAAGCCGGAATGAAGAGGGCAGGCCCCTTTCCCTGACGGAAGCGCTTACCTCCAGACTGGCGGGCAAGCGCGCGTCAGTCCCGGTGATGAGGAAAACGGCTCGGCCGTCATCCTCTGCGTACTCCACATCCACGAAACTCATGGGCGGCTCGCCCAGGAACCCGGCAACGAACTCGTTGGCCGGCCGGTGGAAAACCTCGTCCGGCGCGCCGATCTGCATCAGCTTCCCTTTGTTGATCACCGCCACCCTATCCGAAAGGGCCATAGCTTCACGGGAGTCGTGCGTCACGTGGATCACCGTTGCGTCTTTCTCCGCGCACATGGCCTTCAACTCCGCGCGCATTTGGTGGCGAAGCTTGGCATCGAGGTGTGAGATAGGCTCGTCCAGCAAAAAGACGTCGGCATCCCGGATGAGCGCCCGGCCTAGCGCCACGCGCTGCCGCTGTCCGCCGCTCAAGAACCCCGGGCGACGGTCGAGCAACTCGGATATCTGTAGGATCTCCGCCATCTGGGCAACAAATCGCTTGATCTCGTCACCCGGATAACGACGCGCCTTCAGAGGAAAAGCCAGGTTCTCAAACACGGACAGGTGCGAGTACAGGGCATAGTACTCGAAGACCATCGACATGTTGCGATGCTCTGGTGGCACACCCTTCAGCGACTGTCCTCTGAAGTAGACCTCGCCACGAGTAGGCTCCAGAACGCCAGCGATCATGCGCAGGCTCGTAGTCTTGCCAGCGCCGGCTGGGCCGAAGATGACCAGGAACTCACACTCTTCGCAGGTGATGCTCAGGTCATTGACGGCGACCGTCCTGCCGAACTCTTTGGTGACCGAGCGCAGTTCTAGCATTGACCACTACTCCCCTTCCACGGCGCTTTCTTCCGTCTGAGCCGTCCGTCTGGCCTTTCGCACCCCCAGATAGAAATAGATTCCGCCCGCGGTGAAGGCCACGACCAGGCCAGGCCCCACACAGGGGACGACAGGGTCTAGAAACTTCAGCCACACGATGCCCACGAACATGCCGATGATAGCAGACCAGAACAAGCGATCCCACATGTCAGCGATGGACATAGTTGAACTCCTCCCTTACCCGCGCACCGCGCCGAAGGTCAGGCCGCGCACAATGTACCGCTGCAGGACGAGCGCGAAGACCAACATCGGCACCACGCAAACAGTTGCTGCCGCTGACAAAGGACCCCACATTATCCCGCGCTGCGTCCAGAAGCCGGCCACACCAACGGTGATGGTGCGCGCTACATCACGCGTGAGCAGGAAGGCAAAGAGAAACTCGTTCCAACTGAAGATCAGCGTGAATATGGCCGTCACTGCGATGCCCGGCACCGCCAGCGGCAGCACCACCCGCCACAGCACCTGCAATCTCGAATAGCCATCCAGGCGCGCCGAATCCTCCAACTCCCGAGGGATGTCCTGGAAAAAAGAATGCATGAGCCAGATGGCAAACGGCAGGTTAAATACCGTGTAGCAAACCACCAGCGCGCCAAGCCTGTCCAGTCCCAGCGACAACGCCTGTCCGATGGCTGTTCCGCCGATCACCTTGAAGATCACAAAGAAAGGAATGATTACGGCGATGCCTGGCATCATGCGGGTCGTAAGGAAGAAAAACATCAGATGGCCGGCGCCCGTGTTGTAGCGAGCGAAGCTGTAGGCAGCCAAGGACGCCAGCACGATCACTATGGTACTGGAAATCACAGACACGATGAGTGTGTTCTTGAGGAAAAGGGCAAAGTTGGCCTCTTCGAAGGCGTAGACATAGTTGGAAAGGGTGGGTTGGAATGTCCACTTGGGCGGACGGGTAAGGATGTCTGGTGGCGGTTTGAACGACGTGCTTACCATCCAGTATATGGGGAACAAGAACACAATGAGAATCGCGATGACCAGCGTGTACCGGATCAGATCGGCCATGGTGAAGGTCTTGGCTTGCATCGTTGATCTCCCCTCTTCCCTAAGCGCGCCGCGCGCGCTCGGCTTGGACACGCATCATCGAGCGCAGTGCCACAGCTGTGAACACTACCGTCGCGTACAGGAACAGAAGCGATATGGCGCTCGCGTGGTCCAGCTTGAAATACTTCAGGCCAATGCGGTACAGGTAGTAGGTCAGCGTCTCGGTCGCCGTCCCCGGCCCGCCGTGGCTCAATGACAAGATGGCGTCGTACAGGCGGATGGCGTCAATGCTGCGCAGCACAAAGACCAGCGTCAACACCGGGGTCAGCATGGGAAACGTAAGCCGCCGCAGTACCTGCCAGGTTGACGCGCCGTCCAGTTCGGCTGCCTCGAAGGGTTCCTTGGGCAGTGACTGCAGACCAGCCAGCACGATGAGGGCCACAAAGGGCGTCCACTGCCAGATGTCGAACATAATCACGCTGGGCATGGCCAGGTTGACGGCGCCCAGCCAGTTGCGTTCGGGCAGACCCAACATGGACATGATGGCGTTGTAGACGCCAAAGTCGGGGTGGTACATATAACGCCACACCAGGCCCACCGCCGCAGGCGCTGCGGCCAAGGGCAGAATGAGCAGACTGCGCACGATGCCCTGGAACCAGCGCAACTGGTTCAGCACGAAGGCGATGGCAATACCGAACACCATCTCGACGCTGACGGCACCAACGGCAAAGATGAGCGTGCGGCGCGCCGATTCCCAGAAGATCGTGTCGTTCAGCGCAAAGCGGTAGTTATCCAGGCCGACGTATGGCCCGATGCCAACCGCGCTGGTCAGGTCCGCGTAGCGAAAAGACAGGTTTATGGCGTAGCCAAGCGGGAAGAGCGCAAACAAGATGATAATGATCGTAGCCGGTGTGACGAGCAGGACAGCATACAAGTTGTCCGACATCGCTCTCTTCGGCTTCCTGCCCGCCCCAGGTGCTTTCTCAGTTGCTTCATCCATTCTCACACTCCCTACCCACGGGCATGGGGCCCCGCACGCGAGCCCCATGCCTTTTCGGGGAACGTTATGTTGCTATGTTGCTACTGCTTTCTCATCTGGATGCTCGGGTCGTAGGTGTACGGGCATGGTACAGGACTGTAGTCGGCACCCAGGTTGTCGTTGGGAACCTCGCATGGGCCGCCGCAGTGCTGGGTAATGGCATCGGCAAGCTTCTGCATGGCTTCCTCAACCGGGTATTCACCACTGGCAGCGGACGAGAACCAGGTGGTCTCCTCGTCGTAGATCTTGCCGCCCTGTGGCACGTAGTAGTAGTTGGGGTAGAATCCGCACTCGGAGGCGTGATCGAGGACCTCCATCAGCGGCGGGAAGTGACCGACCGCCAGCCGCCGCCCCTCGAGGAACTCCTCGTCCGTGAGGATGCTGATGCGGCAGGTGCTGCCACCGCCCTCGGCGAACTTGCGCTGCGCCTCAGGCCCCGCCATCCACTTGAGGAAGTCCCAGGCCTCGTCGGGGTGTTTGCTGTCGGCGTTTAAGGCCATGCCCAGAGCGCCGACCCAGGTGTGCGCCCCTGGCGCTGTCCCCGCGCAGATCTCGGCGCCAGGCACCTCGTCCTCGGTCTTGACCATGTTGGGCCACTGGTCCAGGTAGAAGGCGGCCGTTTGCGCGATCATCCCCTGGCGCATCTGGCCCACGACCTCGTCGTAGGCCGAGGTCAGCGCACCCGGCGGCGCGTAGGGCAGCAGCTCGTCTACGTAGAAGTTTGCCCACTCGAGGAATCCTGGCTCAGTGGTGCCGGGTGTGCCGTCGTCGAGGATCAACTGGTTGCCCTGCGTCCATTGGATGGCCATGAACTCGTCCTGAACGTGCGGGAAGCGGCCCGCCATCAGGCCGATGCCGTAGAAGTCGTCGGTGACGGCTTCACCCTTGAGCGTGTCGCCCGGCTGGCGGCGGAAGAACTCGGCGATGTCGGCCATTTGCTCGTAGGTCTGCGGGTAGCCCAGCGGGTAGCCGTACTCCGCTTCGAAGGCTGCCATCTCGCCGGGATCCTCGAACAGGTCGCAGCGATAGAAGTAGCCCATGGTGAAGGTGTAGTACGGTAACCCCCAGACCTGGCCATTCCAGCTGGTTGCCGTCTCAATCAGAGCCGGGTGGATGTCATCAAACTGGATCTCCTCCGGGTCGCTGGCGGCGATATAGTCGTCGAGGGGGAGGATGTAGCCGCTGTTGGCCCACTCGGCCTTCCAGCCCACGTCGTAGGAGACGATGTCGTAGGCGCCAGTGTCGCCGACCATCTCGATGACTTGCTTCTCGTACATCTGAGAGAAGTCAATCTCAATGATGTCGACGTTGACGCCGGTATCCTCTTCGTACTCCTTGGCTACCTCCTCAGCCCAGTCGGTGTAGAAGCCAGCGATGGCGGCCCAGGTGATGGTCACCTCCTCGGGGGGAGGAGGCGGGGGCGGTGTCGTCGGCTCGGGCGTCTCCCCCGGTGCTGGCGTATCAGCCGGCGGTGGTGGCGGTGCAGGCGTGGCGCAGGCCGCTAGACCCGCAACCACCATGCCCAGAACGGCCATCACGGCCACTAGTTTCGATACCTTGGTCTTCACGTCTTTCCTCCTCAGTCCTTGAACGT
>JAUWYD010000059.1 GCA_030616025.1 Chloroflexota bacterium | reverse complement strand
CACAAATGCCTACCCCGTGCTCAAGAGATACGGCTTTGTGGGCAGCTTTTTTATCATCACGCGCTTTGCTGACGAGGGTCGGGAAGAACACATGTCTTGGACTGAAATCGAATCCCTGCACGCCAATGGGATGGAGATAGGAAGCCACAGCTACACCCATCCCAGTTTGAGAGGCAAGTCTTTTGACTACATTGTCTGGCAAGTGCTGGGCTCCAAGGAGGCTATAGAGGCTCGTACGCACGAACCGGTGCGCTTCTTTTCATACCCTTCAGGACAATATGATCAGGGGGTCGTGGACGTACTCAGGTCGGCTGGATACTGGGGCGCGGTCTCTGTTGAGGCAGGCTCACTGCAGTCATCGCAGCGGCCGTTCGAGTTTAAGCGGATCCGAGTTCGAGGAGCATATGACTTGAAGGATTTTGATCACTGGTTCAATCATTGGCTGGTGCATCCGTGACGGAGTAGAGGCGAACGCGCTTGAGAGAAGCGGCTTTATGTAGGAGTTGCTGGACACTGGCTCCAAGCCGAGGGTGTACCAACTCTGGCGCTATCTCGTTGAGTGGAACTAGGACGAACGCTCTCTCATGAAGCCGGGGGTGGGGGATTTCCAGCCGGGGTGTGTCAGTTACCAGATCATCGTAGAGCAGAATATCGATGTCAACGACGCGGGGGCCGAAGCGTAGGCCCTCTTTCCGTCCCATCTCTCGCTCAATCGTCTTCGCCAGCCTGAGCAGAGCTTCGGGGGACAGATCAGTTTCGCCGCCGCAGACCAGGTTGAGGAAACACGGTTGATCCACAAGGCCCACGGGTTCAGTTTCGTATAGGGAGGAGACCTGGTCCAGCTGTATAGTGTCTCCGAGACGCCGTAATGCTACATAGATGTTGCGTGCGCGGTTGCCCAGATTCGATCCCAAACCCAGATAGACCTTGGTCATTCATCCTCTACTCCGCCGCTTAGTGCTTGACCCTCCTTATTCTTGCCCCAAGGGATTGAAGCTTCTCATCAATTCTCTCGTAGCCTCGATCTATCTGGCCGATGTTCTTGATAATGCTCCGATCCTCGGCACAGAGGGCGGCGATCAGCATGGCCATTCCAGCCCTGATATCTGGGCTGGTGAGAGTCTCGCCGTGGAGTTTGGCTGGACCGATCACTATGGCCCGGTGTGGGTCGCAGAGGATAATGCGAGCCCCCATGGAGAACAGCTTGTCGACAAAGAACATTCGGCTTTCATACATCTTCTCGAACATCAGGATTGTGCCGTCACACTGAGTGGCAACCACCGTGGCTATGCTCATCAAGTCGGCGGGAAAGCCTGGCCAAGGAGCGTCGTCTATCCTGGGTATTATCCCGTGAGCATCAGTTGTTATCCTGAGGCTTTGCTCACGCGGCACGAACACGTCTTGGCCCTGAATCTCGACCGTGACACCAAGCCTCTTGAAAGCCAGGAGTATCATCGGCAGGTGTTTCGGGACGGCGTTCTTGATGAGAACCTCTCCATTCGTCACTGCTGCCGCGCCGATGAAACTGCCGATCTCTATATGATCCGCGCTGATTTCATGCTGGCCTCCATGTAGCTTCTCCACGCCGTCTACTATCAGAGTGTTGGTCCCGATGTTCGAAATGCTTGCGCCGAGTTTGTTGAGAAATCGGGCCAACTCTTGCACGTGAGGCTCCGAGGCCGCGTTCTTGATGATGGTTCTTCCCCTGGCTGTGCATGCGGCCATCATGGTGTTCTCAGTGGCTGTGACGCTGGCCTCATCCAGGAAAATCTCCTGCCCGTTGAGTTCACTGGTCTTCATGGCATAGCCATGGCCTATCTCAATCTCTGCCCCGAGTGATCTCAAGGCCATCAAATGGGTATCCAATCGTCTTCTACCGATGACATCTCCCCCGGGAGGGGGCAGGTTGATCCGACCGCAACGAGCTAGTACTGGCCCTGCTAGCAGTATCGACGCCCTGATATGTCGGCACAGCTCTGGATGCAAATCAGTAGTACGGACTTTCTGGGCGTGAATGGTCAGTCCGTGATCGCCTGTCTGTGCTATCTCGACTCCCAAAGCGGAGATGATCTCCACCATGGTTCGGATGTCCTCGATTCGAGGCACATTTCTCAGTACCACCTTCTCATCGGTGAGCAGAGCGGCGGCCATCATCGGCAGGGCAGCATTCTTGTTCCCGCTGGGTGTCAAAGTGCCCTCCAAAGGATGCCCACCCTCGATAACGAACTCTTCCATGATGAACTCGCTTCACATTTCGTCACGGCGGGGTGCGTGTACTGGCTGCTGTCTGCCTCCAGATCCGTGGCACGTAGCAGACAGGCTACGGTTCTGCTCGCGTGTCTGATGGTGCAGCAGACAGGTTGTCGGCCTCGCGTTCCTTGCGAGCGATGCAGATGATCGAGGTGCCGAAGGGCAAACTGGCGAAACGTAGTACGGCAGCCTCCAACAAGCCCACTCCGGTCAAGAAGGCATTGACGGGCTGTGAAGTAGGCTCCATCTCGACTTGATAGGCGTCTTCGTTCGTGCTCGGTGTCGCCAGTTCTGGCTCTCGCTCAGTTCTGCGTCGCGCAAGGATTAGCGCTGCAGCAATAGGTAGAATGAAGAAATTGTTGTAGGTCATCCGTTTGATCACGAACCCGGCCTCGCTCACCCTTGCGCGCAGTTCTGACCCTGAGTATCGGCGCTTGTGGTCGTTGATCACGTCGTTGTTGCTCCACAACCACTGGAAGGCTGGTACCGTCACCGTGATCAGGCCTTCAGGCGCACAAACGCGATAGCATTCTCTCAGGATTTGAAGGTCATCCTCACAGTGCTCTATCACGTCCAGCGCTGTCACCAACTCAAAGGATCCGTCCTCAAAGGGCATATCCTCTGCAGATGCAAGGCGGGCATCGTAACCTCGCTCGTGGGCGATCCTCAGTGGCAGTGGGTTGTTGTCCATACCCACAACAGTGCCATAGCGACTGAGGTGGTGGATCATGTTTCCGGCACCGCAGCCCACATCCAGGACGCTGAGGTTGTTCCTGCGAACCCATCTATCCAGCATCGCTAGCAGAGCTCGCGTCCGGCTAGCGAACCACCAGTGGGAGTCCTCCTCTAGTTGTTGTGCGGTGAGTTTATGTTCCATCACTCCCCCGTGTTCGAAACCGAAGGGTATTATATCATCCCTTGCCGCGTTCTGCCATCGGGCCTTAGAAGTGAATCGGCGGCCCTCAATACCTGGGCCACCGTGATAGAGCGTACGCAAGGATGGTCGTCCAATTCCTGTGGTGCGTAATCCAGACGATTGCACGGTACACAGTCCCTGTCGGAGAGCAAAACCAGATGCTTGCTTGAGTCGCCCCAGGGGCCAAAAGCGTTGTGGTCAACGGGGCCGTACAAGTGCACTGTGGGAACACCTTGAGACACGGCCAAGTGCATGGGGCCACTGTCTACCCCGATGACCAGTTCGCAGTGCCCCATGATGGCTGCCAGTTCGCCCAGGCTGGTCTGTCCGACTGTCATGAGCGGCTTGCTGTTCATGCGTCCAGCTATTGCCCGCGCCAGGCTCCTCTCACCAGACGAACCGCTGATGATTACCCGAAGACCGTGCCTCTGGGCGATAGTGTCAGCCAGCTGGGCAAAGGCCTCTGGTCGCCATAGCTTGACCTGCGCTCCGGCGCCCGGATGGAGACAAAGGTATTTTCGGTTAGGCCCATTGCCGCCCAGATAGGCGAGGGCAGATCCTACATCCTCTGGCCTTGGCTTGAACTCCAAGAGACCTGCGTCTGCGATGTCCTCATCTGTCGCCGTGGCGACAAGATGCATGTTCTGCTCTACCTCATGGCGACCAGTCACGTAGAGAACAGCTTTGGTGAGGAAGGGATTCATTTCTGGAACCGCATACCCTACGCGCTGGGGGACGCCTGCCCAATATGCTAGCATAGCTCCCCACCAGTGATCGAAGCGCAGAATCAGAGCCATATCGAAGGATTTGGCTCGCAGTGAGCGCGCATAGTTGTACAGCACTACGTATGGCTCGAGAAGATGTCTCTTTGGACCACGCGTGAAGCCTGGAAAGGGGCAGACGATGACCTCGTCCAAGCGTACGTTGTCTCGTATGACATCTCGGGCCCACGGGCCGACCATATAGGCGATGTGTGCGTCGGGTATGGCTGAGCGCAGGGCTCGTATCGCTGGGGTGGTGAAGAGCACGTCGCCAATGTGATCAGGGCGGATGATGAGTATGCGGGGCCCCTTGTCGCGTGGGGAAAACTGGGTTTGGCTTAGAAGTGGCGAAGGCACCCGAGCTACTGCCCGCAAGACAGCACGCCGCAGATTAGCCTTCATACACCTGCTCCAGTAGAGGAGTGATATGCCTCCAGTCGTGGGCAGACTCCGCCAAACTGCGGGCTGCTCGCCCCAGTTCTCTTCGCCGCTCACGATCCCTGAGAAGGCCAACGGCGCTCTGTGCGAAGGCACTGGCGTCATCGGCTATCACCAACTCCCTGCCGTCAGCCACGTCTATGCCCTCGCGCCCCAAGGATGTGGTGACAATGGCCTTGCCCATGGACATAGCCTCTAGTACTTTGAGACGGGTGCCACCGCCCACCCGTAGAGGAACCACGTAGACGCCAGCTTCGGCGACATGGGGCCTCACGTCGTCGACATGACCTGTCAAGGTGATATCTGCCCTTTCAGCCAAGGGCCTCAACCGCCGGTGGGGGCTTTTGCCCACTACCTTGAATCTCGCTTGAGGGACTGCCTCTCGGATCAAAGGCAGCACCTCGCGTGCAAACCACAAAACGGCATCGACGTTCGGCCGGAAATCCATCTTTCCGGTGAAAACGAGGGCAGTGTCTGATTCTTCCTCCCTGTCCGCAGGTGTGTAGTAAGTGGTGTCAACCCCATTGGGGACTACAGTACTATGCAACTCAGGTACTGCCTCTAGAAGGGCTTCGCCGTCTGCGTGAGATACCACCACCACTCTGTCCAGCTGGCGGCACACCTTTGCCTCGTATCGCCGCAGCTTCTGCCACTGGATGAGAGAATACAAGGCTCCTAGCCACCGCGTGGGGTGACCAATGTCGCGCTCGAATGCCCTTTTCTGGAGCAAGTACTCGGCGTTGATATCGTCGAACACCACCTGGGGCTGAGAGGGCAGGCTCATTCGCTTTGCAGCCAGCCCGTATTGTGCCATCTCAATGGCTTCTACCTGCACGAAGTCAAAGCGCTCACGCAGGAGGCAAATCCGTAACTGATTCGCGAATCGAGGAGAGGGTAGGCGAAGGGCCATGTCTGGCTTGGCAGAGAACAGGACCGAGAGCGCTCGACTCTTGTTTGATCGGCTGGGAGCCAGCACAGTTGCCACGTTGGCGCAGAATGTCGACAAGGGACCGAGTTTGCCAGATGCGTTGCTCTGCTGGACGAAGGACAAGAGGTGGATCTCGTTGGTGGGGGCCAGATTCTTGATCAAGTTGAAACTTCTGATAGCGGCGCCCTGGTGGGGAGGGTAGGGAAGATCAGGTGTGAGGAACAGGAGTTTGTGGGTCATGCTTGCAAGCGCTTGTACAGGTCCAACGTTTCGCGGGCCGCTTTCTTCCAAGAGAAGACTTGAGCTCGTTTCAAGCCCTTTTCCGACAGTTGTGCATGAAGGGATCCATCCGTCAGCACCCTCCACATAGCTACAGTCCAGCCTTCTACATCGTCCGGGGCGACAAGTACGCTTGCATCACCCACGACTTCAGGCAGCGAGGATACGTTGGCGACTATGGTTGGCGTCCCGCAGGCCATTGCTTCCAAGGGGGGTAGCCCGAATCCCTCATAGAACGATGGATGTACATGAACTTGTGCAGCGTTGTAGAGCATCACCAGGTCTTCTATGGGCACGTGACCCAGAAAGGTGACATCGTCGCCCAGGTTCAGTGTCTCGGCGACGGCAAATACTTCACCGCAAAACCAACCCCGCTGTCCCACCACAGCGAGTTCGACCTCCAACTTGTAGTGGTCCAGAAGTCGACGAAACGCCCGCAGTAGAGTGGGCAGATTCTTTCGAGGTTCGATGGTGCTGACGAAGAGCGCGTAAGGCCTGTCTAGCCCATACTTCCGCTGGACTTCTTTCAAAGGGTATTCGTCATTGATGGGTCGATACACACTGTTGGCCGCGGCGTAGATGACCGTGATCTTGGCTTCCGGAACTCCCAAGAAGTTGATGATGTCCCGCTTTGTGCTCGAGGAGTCGGCAACGATGTGGTCAGCAAGTCGCACTGCTCTGTCTATCTGACCGTAGTAGCGGGCGCTCTGCTCAGTGAGGAAATGTGGGTAGAGGATGAAGGCGAGGTCATGAACGGTAATCACAGATTTGTAATCACGTCGAAAAGGAGGGATGAAGTCGGGGCTGTGCAAGATGTGCAACCTCAACGGGCTGATTTCGAAGGGCAGAACTAGTTGTTCTAGGCGGTGGTGGCTCGGAGTCCAAAGGGATTTCCTGGAGAAGTTCGGCCTATCGGTCAAGATGGTCTTGTCTTTGCGACTCTGTAGAACGACGAATTCGTTGCCTTCGTCACATTCACTCAGCCCCTTGACCAAACCGGAGATATACTGCCCGATGCCCGCGCGGCTATAGTACACCAGCCGGGCGTCGATCCCAACGCGCATCTATATGTGGCTCTCCTCATCTTGTCCTCCCCGTTGAGCACAGCCTCCGCCAGGAGGTTAGCGACCTAGATCATTATACTATCTCT
>JAUWYD010000394.1 GCA_030616025.1 Chloroflexota bacterium | reverse complement strand
TATACTTCGTCTTGTTACGTCGTCTCGAACATATGATTGATGACATGCCGCACGTAAGTGTGGCCTCTTCCGGTGTGGTGGCTGATGAACTGCGGAACGTGTTTGGTGCTCGGAAGGTCTTCTTGGCCCTAGATGGCGTGGATGCGGAGGTGTTTCGTCCGTCGATGGCTAGTCCTTCCCTAAGTAGATTGGTGCCATCTGACAGGAAGGTTGTGGTTTATCTTGGGCTACTCAGCTACTACCAGGGCATTGACTGCCTCCTAGAGGCGATACCCCAGGTTCTAGGTGCGAGTGACCAGATACATTTCTTGATAATGGGTTACCCCAATGTGCAGCGCTATCAGGAGAAAGCTCAGCAACTTGACATCGCGGAGCACGTAACCTTTACGGGACGCATTCCATATGCCAAAGCGCCACATTATCTGGGTCTGGGAGATCTGGCCGTGTCTCCCAAGATGGCCGAGACGGAGTCCAACGGGAAACTATACAACTACATGGCTTGTGGCCTTCCTACGGTGGCTTTCGACACGCCTGTCAACCGAGAAATCCTGGGCGATTTAGGCCTCTATGCTCGTCTGGGCGATGCTTCTTCCCTGGCTGCAACGATACTGGCTGCAACAGGTGATGAGGCACTGCTGGCTGAACTCGGCAAGAAGCTGAGGGAGAGGGCAGTCAAGTATTTCTCTTGGGAAAACACAGCCAAACAACTGATGCATTGCTATGGCTTGGCCTTGGACCAGCATAGGGAGTGAGGAAGAACCGTTCATGGGCCAAGACAGGAACCGCTTTTGGCGTCCTGCGATCCCCATAGCCTTGGTCCTCTTGCTCATCTTGGCCACCTTTGGCCTGCGGCTTCTCTACCTCACCCGAATCAGCCTCTACATAGATGAGTTTACCTCAATTTGGGCTGGCAGACTGATTCTGCAAAGGGGTCTTCCTCTGACTCCAGCGGGGGTGATCTACCACCGCGGCATCTTGTTTTCCTATGTTGAGGCTTTGGCCGGTCTTCTCTTTGGCTTCAGCGAGAAGGCCAGCAGGATGCCCAGTGTCTTCATCGCCTGCGTTACGGTTGCGTGCCTGTATCTCGTTGGCAGGAGAATGCTGTCGGATAGCAGTGGCTTGTTAGCCGCGGCCTTTTTGACCTTCGTCCCCCAGGCCATAGTGTGGGGTGGGCGCGCGCGGATGTACTCTCTGTTGCAGCTGCTTTCCTTGCTCGCGGTGTACTCGCTATTTGAGGCAGTGGTGCGTCGGAAGAGACAACTGTATGGATACCTCTTCGTCCTCTGTTTCTTTGGTGCGGTTTTCTCCCAGGGGCAGGCCGTGCTCCTATACCCGGCACTCGTGGTGGCTATACTGGCCCTTGGTCAATGGCGCTGGTTCCTTCA